>NZ_JAESIH010000064.1 GCF_016756745.1 Aminivibrio sp. | reverse complement strand
AGGGGCAGGAATTCAGGTTGCAAAAAAGGGGGGGATGGAAGATAATATGTACGGATTACTCAGTTTTTTTCTGTCGAAATATGGAGAGCGAACAGGGCCCCGGAGAACTCCGTGGCCTTGTGTATTATTTTCGCCGTTCTTCGTCGGAGAGGGGGGAAGGACTGTGAGCAGGGCTTTTGTCAAGGAAAACGAAGACCAGGAAAGTTATCTCGAATGGCAAAAGCTTCTTCGGGACAGGGAAGAGCTTCTTCGGATCCTGGAGAAGAAGAAAAAATATCTTCAGGAAGACCCGGCAGCCGCAAAAATTCCGGAGAAGAGGAGAAAGGAAATGATCGCGAAGTTCGAGGCCGAGGCCGAAGAGGTCCGCGGGCTGCTGGAAGAAATGCTGAAGGAGACGAGGACGCCGTGATCTTCTCCTCCTGAGCGTCATGAGAAAAAATGAGGCCGCGAATGCAGGGGATGGCGTCTTTCCCGGAGTTCGGCGGCCTCATTTTTTTGGGCGGCTCGGGGACATTTATCCCATGTGACGCGTTCCTTTCCTGCCCGGAGGGCGCGGCGGAGCAGCGAAAGACGCTCGTATGGGGCAGGAAGCGGACGGAGCGGAGTTTTCCGGTGAACCGCCCCGGGGCGGTTATTCTGGAAGACGGCGGATGTAGAGAAAAGTGAATTTATGATACGCTGTCTTCGTGAAATGGAGGTGGTCCGTCATGGACAGGAGAGAATTTCTGAAAAGAACGGCGGTTCTCGGCCTCGGAGGGGCGGCGCTGCTGCTTCCGCGGAGCGTCCGGAGAGCCTTCGGTGCCGGGGAAGGTTTGCCGGGGCTCGCGGCGGTGAGGGGAGGAGAGCCGGGAGAGATGTTCGAACGGGGGGTGGCGGCCCTCGGAGGAATGGAGCGTTTTGTGAAAAAAGGTCAGACGGTGGTGATCAAGCCGAACATGTCCTGGGACGTCCCTCCCGAGCGGGGAGGGAACACCAATCCCGAGTTGGTGGAGCGGATCGTCCGCCGCTGCCTCGAGGCCGGCGCATCGAAAGTGTACGCCTTTGACCACACTTGCGACCTGTGGCGGAACAGTTACCGGAACAGCGGCGTGGAGGAAGCGGTAAAGCGGGGAGGAGGAGTGGTCGCTCCGGCGGATACCTCGGGCTACTACCAGAAGGTTCCCCTCCCCGGGGGAAGAGCGCTGAAGGAAACAGCCGTTCACGAGCTGATGCTCGAGTGCGACGTCTTCATCAACGTCCCCGTGCTGAAACACCACGGGGGAGCGGGTATCACCATGGGAATGAAGAATCTCATGGGAACGGTCTGGAACCGGGGTGAGTTCCACGCGAAGGGCCTGCACCAGTGCATCGCCGACGTCAGCCTGTTCCGGAAACCGGCCCTGACGGTCATCGACGCTTACCGAATGATGACCCGCAACGGCCCGAGGGGAACGTCGGAAAGGGATGTCACCCTGCTCAAGGCCCAGATCCTGTCCACGGACATCGTGGCCGGGGATGCGGCGGCGGCGAGGATTTTCGGCGCCGACCCGAAGAACGTGTCCTACATCCGGAGCGCCTCCGAGATGGGTATAGGAACCATGGACCTGGAATCCCTGGGGGTGGAGCGGATTGCCCTCTGAGAGCCCTCTGCCCCGGAAAAAAAGGCGGGCGGGGAAGGCACGCTTTCTTCTCGCCGGCGGCCTCGCTGTGCTGTTTCTCGCTCACTTTCTTTTCCGGCCGAGTGAAAGTGCCCTGCCCCTTCTGCCATCGCTGCAGGTCGTTCCGTCCATTCTTAGGTGGTGGGGAGGAGCGGCCGTACTGGCCTTGGGTGCCCTGCTCGCCGGGAGGGTCTACTGTTCCGTTCTCTGCCCCCTGGGAACCTTCCAGGAGGCGGTGTGGCGGGCCGGCGGGCGGCGCCTTTCTGGATACGCTCCGGGATCCCGGGCGCGGTACTGGACCCTGGCTCTCGTACTGGCGGCCGGCGCTGCCGGTGTGTCGGCCGTTCCCGCTCTCCTGGATCCCTACGCCGCCTTCGGCAGGGGGGTTACCCAGCTTCTCCGGCCCCCTATGGCCGGCGGGATTGACAGCCTCGCCGGTTTTCTCGAGAGCCGCGGTCTGTACGGGATTATCTCCAGGGCGGGGCGCATTCCCTTCGTGCCCGGGCTTTTCTGGGGCACCGCCGCTTTCTTCCTGGTCCTGACCCTGTGGTCTCTCCGGAAAGGGCGCCCCTTCTGCGATGCCCTCTGTCCTGTGGGGACCTTTCTTGGGCTCTTTTCCCGGTCGTCCCTTCTCTCCGTCCGGTTTTCCGGGGAAAACTGCACCGGCTGCGGCCTGTGCGGCACCGTCTGCCCCCAGAGGTGCATCTCCGTGAAGGAGCGGAAGGTAGATGCCGACCGGTGCGTTCTCTGTCTCCGGTGCGTGGACGCCTGCCCTGGAGGGGAACTCGCCCTTTCCTTCGCCCCTCCGGGAGAAAGTCTCTCCCGGAGAGGGCTGCTCAGGACGGCGGCGGGTTTCACCGCCGCTCTCGGGCTGACTTTATGGAGCGCGAAGAAGGACGGCACCGTTCCGGCGGGAGCGTCCTCCTGGGATGAAAAACTCCCCCTCTCCCCTCCGGGGTCGAAGAGCCGAGGGAACTTCACGAAAAAATGCGTGGCCTGCACGGCCTGCGTGACTGTCTGCCCGGCGGGGATTCTCCGCCCGTCGCTGGGGGAATGGGGGCCGGAAGGGCTTTTCCAGCCCGTCCTTGACTACGGGAGGGGATACTGCCAGTATGGATGCACCGCCTGCGGCGACGCCTGCCCCACGGGGGCCATAGAGTCTCTGGAACCGGGGGAAAAACAGCTCGTTTCCATAGGAAAGGCCCGCTTCCTTCGCCGGAACTGCATCGTCCGGAAGTACGGGACGGCCTGCGGTGCCTGCTCCGAGCACTGCCCCACCCAGGCGATGCGCATGGTTCCTTTCCGTGGAAACCTGACCATCCCCGAGCTGGACCCTTCCATCTGTCTCGGGTGCGGAGCCTGCGAATATGCCTGCCCGGCGGAGCCGAAGGCTGTCACCGTGTCGGGGCTCACGGTGCACGGGAAGATCCGCCCGCTATCGGGCGGGGGCGAGGGGCCCACTGTGGCCCCCCTGGAAGAATTTCCATTTTGACCGGCAGAGAACGGAGATGACGGCATGAACCTCGGAATGGGAGAAATACTGCTGCTGCTTGCCCTGGCGCTGGTGCTCTTCGGGGCGAAACGGCTGCCCGAAGTGGGGCGGGCCGTGGGAAGCGCAGTGAAGGAGTTCAAGAGAGGGCTTGAGACCGGCGAATCTCCGGAGAAGAAGGAGAATGGAGAGGATGGAGAGCCCGGACAGGAAAAATAGCGAAAGCTATACCGATCACCTGGAGGTACTCCGGGGCAAGATCATTTCGGTCCTGGCGTTTTTCTGCATCTCCGCCGTCCTGCTTTTCTCCTTCGCCTCCTCCATGGCGGCATTCCTGCTCGCCCCGCTGGAGGGGCTTGGAGTGTCGCTCTATTATTTCCGGCCCTATGAAAAACTGCTCACCTACATGCGGCTGGCCTTCTGGGGCGGAATGGTGCTCACCGCCCCCCTCGCCCTGGTCCAGGGCTGGCTTTTCATCCGGCCCGCCCTGCGGCGGAGCGAGGCGAAATACCTGCTGGTCGGCGGAGGGATAGTGCCTGTGCTGTTCGCCGCCGGGTCGGCCTTCGCCTACCGGGTCATCGCTCCCCTGGCACTCCGGTTTTTCCTTGCCTTCGGAGAGGGGGACAATATTCTTCCCCTCTGGGGATTCGGGGAATACGCTTCCTTTCTGTTTTCCCTGCTGCTGGCGTCGGGACTGGTGTTCCAGGCCCCCCTGCTGCTTCTTGCCCTTCTGCTTTCGGGAGCCGTCTCCCTTCGGACCGTTTCCCGCCTCAGGCCGTGGATCATCCTCTTCATCGGCCTTGCGGCCGCCCTGCTGACTCCGCCTGATGTGGTGTCCCAGGTTCTGCTCGGAGTACCCCTCTACCTGCTGTTCGAGCTGACCCTCGCCGTGGGCAGGATTTTCATTGCCCGTCGGGATGACTCCGGGTGATCGGCGCCGCGGAAAAGATGATCACCCCGGCCGGGACGAGCATGGGAAGCGATACGGTTTTTCGCTGTTCACGGTCGGATCTCCCTCAATCCGCTCCCCGCTGAGGTGCGGATTGAGGTGTACCGTGCGGTCTGTTCAAACCATCACCCTTCATTTAGAATAGGAAAAACGCCGCCGTTCAGCAGGAAGGAACCGGTCCGGGGGATGATGCGGCCGTGGTGCCCGAACAGTCCGTGAACCTCGAACCTCGACCAGGTGATTCTTTCCTGTCCTGCCGTCCTGACCAGCGGGAGGATGGATCACTTCCCCCGCGTGAATTTCGTCACGGGGAACGTTTCCCTGTTCGGTTTGTCCCCCGATAACCTGGCGGAGGGTCGGGCAACCCTGGATTCCCTGAAAGCGGGGAACGGCTTTCGGCCCGTCAGCGGGGGGCCTGCGTGGAAGTTCTCCGGAAGAATCCGGAAATTATCGCCGTCGGAGTGAAATCCTTCGGGAGAGGAGGGTGAGAGGTTCGTGAGCGCAAAAGATGTTCTCAGCCTTGACCGGATCATAGCGTCCAGCCCCGTGGTGATCCTCTGGGGCGAGCCGGAGGAACACCATCCGGTGGATTTCGTCACCGGGAACATCGCCCGTTTCGGCTATACCGTTTCCGAGATCGTTCTCGAGGAAATCCCCTTCCTGTCCCTCGTCTTTCCCGAGGACAGGGAGCGGGTGAAGAGAAAATTTTACGAAGCGGTCCTGAAAAACGTCCCTTCGCTGCTGCTCGAGTACCGGATCGTCACCAGGGACGGGGAGGTCCGGTGGATCGAGGACAGGACATCCTTTCACCGGGACGGGCACGGGAAGGCCTTCGCCTACCAGTCAAGCCTGATGGATGTCACCGACCGCAAGGTTGCCGAGTTTCGGGCCCTGGAAAGCGAGGAGAGGCTCTCCAGGGTGCTCGCCGCCTCCAGGGTGGGGGTCTGGGAGTATTTCCCGGAAAGCGACAGTTTTTCCAGTTCCGGGCACGGCGATATCCTCTGGCTGGAGGACGAGGAGTTTCCCCTTTCCAGGCAGGATTTATTCGACCGGATCTTTTACCCGAAGGAGAATGAAGCCGCGAAACCGGCATGGGAGAGACTCCTTGCCGGGGAGGACACCTTCCTCGACGTGGAGTTGAGGGTGGTCACGAAGGACGGCGGATCCCGGTGGGTTGTCTTCAAGGGGTTTCCCGTGAGGGACGGAGAGGGCCGGCTTCTGCGGGTGACGGGGCTCACCATCGACGTCACCGATCTCAAGGAAGCTGAACTCCGGGCGGAAGCCCAGAACAGGCGGCTCGAACTGCTTCACTCCATGTTCCTCTCCTTTATGGAGGAGCTGGACTCCACCGCCCTCCTCCAGCGCATTCTGGCGAAGGCAGGGGAGCTCGCCGGGACGGAGCACGTATCCCTTTCCGTCTACCAGGAAAAGAAGAACACCTTCCTCCGGATCTTCGGCACGGGACTGTATGCCGCCATGGTGAACGAGACCCGCCCCGTCTTCGTGGGCATCTCGGGGGAAGTCTACAGGGAGAAGAAGAGTATCGTCATTCGGGACTACCGGAACCATCCCGGGCGGACCCCCGATCCGAGGCTCTCGGAGATCACCACCATCATCGCCGTGCCCTTTTTCCAAAGAAATAAAATTATGGGCGTCCTGTCCGTCGCCTACACGGACGTCTTACCGGAGATCGACCGGGAACTGCCGGCCTCCCTGGACCAGTTCGCCGCAGCCGCATCCATCGCCCTGGAAAACGCCCGGCTGTACGAGGAATCCCGGCGGGAACTCGAGGAAAGAAAACGGGCCGAGGAGCGTCTCCGTTTTCACGGAAAGCTTGTGGAGGCCGCCGCGGAAGGAGCCAGCTTCCTTCTTTCGCTTGAGGACGGGGAGCAGGCCATGAACTTCGCCCTCCGGAGCCTTGGGGAAGCCCTGGGCGCCCGGAGGGCCAACCTGTTCCGCAACTGCACCGGCCCGGACGGGACGAAAAATGTCCGCCTCCTGGCCCGGTCGTCGGCTTCATGGGAAAAGGGAGTCCCCACTCTTCCGGAGACCCTTTCGTGGGAAGAAAACCTTTTCTCCGTCTACACCCTCCTTGCGGAGGGGGGAATCTACACCGGGCCGATTCCCGACATCGGGAGCCTGCCGGGGAAAGACCTTCCGGAGGGGGGATCTCTCTGGTTCATGGCTGTTCCCATATTCTTCCGGTCGGAATTCTGGGGGTTCCTCGGATTCAGCTTCGAGGACAGCGTCATCCCCGTCAGGGCAGACGAGACGGATGTGCTCCGGGGCGCGGCCTACAACCTGGCCGCCTCGGTGATCCGCTGGGAGTCGGAGCAGGAAGTGCTTCGGGGGTATGAAAAGCTCAGGAACACGTTCAACGACGTGATCCGGACCATGGGGCAGATCGTGGGCAAGAAGGACCCCTACACCATCGAGCACCAGGAGAGGGTGGCCGTGCTGGCAACGGAAATCGGCGCCGGCCTGGGGCTGGACGGCGAGAGGCTTGAAGGGCTCCGCATCGCCGGGCTGGTGCATGACGTGGGAAAAGTGGAAATTCCAAGCGAGATCCTGAGCAAGCCCGGACGGCTGTCTCCCCTGGAGTTCGAGCTCATCAAGACCCATGCCGGTTCGAGCTACGACATCCTCAGGGAGATTGACTTCCCCTGGCCGGTGGCGGAGATCGCCAGGCAACATCACGAAAAGCTCGACGGATCGGGCTACCCGAGGGGGCTGAAGGGTGATGAAATCCTTCTCGAAGCCAGGATTCTCACCGTCGCCGACGTGGTGGAGGCCATGGCGTCCCATCGGCCCTACCGCTCGTCCCTCGGCCTGGCGGCAGCGCGGGAGGAGATAGAGAAGAACAGCGGTATTCTCTATGACCCCGAGGTAGTGCGGGCCTGCGCGGCCGTGCTGGAAAGCAGTCCCGGTATTCTCGGCGCTAGCTGAGGCCGCCCGGAGTTCTCAGGGCTCTCAGGGAGAGAAGGCTTCCCAGAATGACCAGGGTAACCAGGGAAAAGCAGACCAGGAAGCCCATGGAGGTCAGCTCCCCGGGCCGTTCACCCGGGAAAAGGCTGATGATCGCGCCCGTTCCCCACTGGAACACCACGGTGAGAAAGATGACTACCGTGTTCATCGCCCCGAGAAGGGCGCCGGTGTTCGCTCCCCCCGCCTGCTCCTTGGTGGCCGAAGCATAATGGACGGAGCAGAGTCCGTTGGCCGCCCCGACACAGAAGCCGCACACTCCCGTCACGGCGAGGGGCAGCCCGAAGGCGACCGAGAGCAGCAGGGCCGTCCATGAGAGGCCGTTGAAAAGGGACCAGAAGCACATGGCCCTGAACCTGTCTTCCGTCCTCCCCCAAAACCTCCCGAGAATCACCGTCCCCAGGAACATGCCGATGCTGATGAGGGACGCCCAGATCCTGGCCTCCGGGGCGGGAACGCCGTAGGCCGTCCGGTACCACGACACGGCCCACAGTCCCTGCAAGGAGAGCTGCGCCGAAGCCGAGACCGACCAGACCACCAGGAGATTTCTCAGGTAGGACGAGGAGACGATCATGCCGAAGGCCTCCCGGAGCCTGGAGAGGACCGACCGGGGATGTTGCCCCGCGAAGACGGGCCGTGCCGGCACGGGGTCGAACATTCTCTCCTTCCAGAGCAGGAAGGCCATGGCAAGGCTCACTCCGGCAAGCCCCGCGAAGGTGGGGGACAGGCCGAGGGCATCCAGGAACCACCCGAGAGGGGCTACGGAGACGATGGCGCCGAGGGCTCCCAGGGCCATGGTGACGCTTGAATAGAAGACGTACCTGTCAGGAGTGAAAGCGCTCGCCTGGTAGACAAGGGCTCCGCCGTACATGGGGGCGAGGCCGATCCCCGTGAGGAGCCGCCAGGCTCCGAGGGAAAAGGGCGAGGGCTCGAAGACGAGAAGGGCCGTTCCGAGGGCCGTCAGGGCCATGCCGCCCGCCATGACCCTCAGGGGGCCGAACCGGTCGTGAAGGGCCCCCGACACGGCCTGCATGACGGCATAGGCGTAGTAGTAAAGGCTGGAGAGAAAGCCCGTGAGAGCCGCTCCCATGCCGATGCGGGCCGCCTGCTCCGGCAGGACCACCGATGCCGAAACCCTGAAGAAGAAAGAGAAAAAGTAGGCCGTCACCAGGCAGCCGAAGAGAAAATGGGCCCGCCCCGGTGAGAGGACGGCCGCTCCGCCTGATTCGCCTGACTGGGATAAGCTGATTTTCATGAGAAGTTCTCCTTGTGGACTTCTGATGTCTGATGCTGAGACATATGAGCTTCCGGGAAGAATAGCATCCTTTCTCCCCGAAGTCCACGGGGAGGGCGGATTTAGGGGCTCAGAACTCCATTGACAAAGGGAACGGGGGAAAGTAAGATTAGTCTAACCAGAAAGTGAGTAACCTCTCACTTTTTAAGGAGGCAGTACATGCCCGTATCCTCGAGGATAGAAGACTACATGGAAACCATCTTTGCCCTGGAGATTTCGGGGAAGGAAGCCACCGTGACCGACCTCGCCAATACCCTGGGAGTAGCCAAGGCGACGGTGGTCGCCGCCGTGAGGCGGCTCGTGGCCGCTGCCATGGTCGCCCACGAGCGGTACGGCGCCCTGCGGCTCACCGAGGCGGGGAGGGAACGGGCCCTCCACATCTACAGGCGCCACGAGCACCTGACCTTCCTTTTCCAGGACGTCCTCGGCTTCGAGCGGGAACGGGCCATGGCAATGGCCTGCGCCATGGAGCACGAGATGGACGAAACGTCCGAGGCGCGGATACTGGGGTTTGTGGATTATCTCGTCCGGGCCCGGAGGGACGGGAAAGAATGGGTTCAGGACCTTCTCTCCGTCATGGGGGACGAACGGAAGCTGCCCCGACCCCTCTCGATGATTCCGAAGGGCGAAAAGGGCGTGGTGTCCAGGGTGACCGCCGACGGGCCGCTCAGGCTGAGGCTTTTCGAGATGGGCTTTGTTCCGGGTACCGTGGTGGTCAGAAGGGGAGAGGCCCCGCTGGGGGATCCCCTGACGGTGGATGTGAGGGGGTCGGAAGTGGCCCTCAGGAGAACAGAGGCAGCATCGGTCTGGATATGCGCGTGTCCCGAATGAGGCGCGCCGGGGGAGGAAGAAAAAATGTGTCCCATAACCATCATGCCTGAAGGAAGCGAAGTGACGGTGGCCAGGGTCGCCGGAGGCGGAGAGGCATCGAAAAGGCTTTCCGAACTGGGGCTTGTGCCCGGAGTGCAGGTCAGCGTGGTGCGGAACGGCGGAGGTCCCCTTCTTCTGAAAGTCGGAGATTCCCGGTTCGCCCTCGGACAGGGCATGGCGCTGAAGGTCTTCGTGGACGGCGCCTGCAGATAGAAAAAAGACGGAAGAAAAAGGACCGGGAGGTTCTTTTTTTCGGCGGAAAATCAAGTTAGATACTACGAACATCAACGGGATCGGAGGAGGTACTATGGGAGCTTTTGGCGGATGCTGCGGAACCGTGACCGAGAAGTCACTCAGTTCTCTTGCCGTGGGTGAAGGCGGCGTAGTTTCGAAAATCGGCGGGGACGGCGGGCTGAAGAGGCGGATCCTTGAAATGGGGCTTGTCCCCGGCACCGAGATTCGGGTGGAGCGGAAGGCTCCTCTGAACGATCCCGTATCCGTGTGGTTCAGGGGATACGAGCTCAGCCTGAGGGTCGACGAGGCCGACGCCGTGTTCATCCGCCCGAAGGGCTGCGCTGGATGCGGCGGGGGGTGCAGGTGATGGGCTACACGGTAGCCCTTACGGGAAACCCCAACACGGGCAAGACGAGCCTGTTCAACGCCCTGACCGGGTCGAACCAGCACGTGGGGAACTGGCCCGGGGTCACGGTGGAGCGGAAGGAGGGCCGGTTCCGGACAGGCGACGGCGAGGTGAAGGTCGTTGACCTTCCCGGGATCTACAGCCTCGGCGCCGCATCCCTCGACGAGGAGATCGCTGCGGACTTCCTTCTCCGGAGCAGGCCCGACCTGGCCATTGTCGTGGCCGACGGTTCCAACCTGGAGAGAAGCCTCTACCTCGCCGTGCAGATGCTGGAGATGGGGACGCCCCTGGTGCTTGCCCTGAACATGATGGACACGGCGGCGGAAAAGGGGATTACCATCGACGTGGAGAAGCTGTCGTCCCTCCTCGGCATTCCGGTGGTTCCTACTGTGGCCCGCCGGAAGGAGGGAATCGAAGACCTCAAGAAGAGGGTGTTCGAGGAGCTGAAGAACAGAACGGCGCCTCCGAATTCCTTTTCGCTGCCCTACGGCGAGCGGCTTGCCCCTCTTTTCGACCGTATGGAGGCGTTTCTCTCATCGAAGCCGGACCTGATCCCGGGGCTTCCTGCCCGCACTGCGGCGGTGAAGTTCACCGAAGGGGACCCCGCTGTTCTCGCGGCGGCGGAGACCGCAGGAATCCGCCGCGAACTGGAGGCCATTCTTTCACGCGAAGGAGCCTCTGTGGAGGCATCCCTGGGCTACGACCTCCAGACGGCGGTGATCGAGCGGCGGTGGGGCTTCGTCTCGGGCGTGACCGCAGAGGCGGTGACCCGGGACCTCTCCCTGAAGACCCGGCTCTCCCTCTCCGACAGGATCGACAGGGTGGTGACGTCGAGGACTCTCGGCCTCCCCCTGTTCTTCCTGGTGACATGGGCAGTCTTCAGGCTCACCTATGCCCTGGGAGATCCCCTGGTGGAGATATTCGAAGGGCTCTTCGAGTCCCTCGGCGAGCGATCGGCCGCATTTCTGGCGACTGCGGGGCTGTCCGATATCCTGGTCTCCTTCATTCAGGACGGCCTCATCGGGGGCGTGGGATCCGTGGTGGTGTTCTTCCCCCACATCTTTATCCTCTTCGCCTTCATCGCCGTCCTCGAGGACTCGGGGTACATGGCCAGGGGCGCCTTCGTCATGGACAGGATCATGCATCTCATGGGGCTCCACGGCAAGAGTTTCATTCCCATGCTCATGGGCTTCGGGTGCAACGTGCCCTCCATGATGGCCACCAGGATCCTCGAACGGCCCAGGGACAGGATGATCACCCTGCTCATCCTTCCCTTCATGAGCTGCTCGGCCCGTCTTCCGGTGTTCGTTCTCTTCTCGGGGGCCTTCTTCGGCGCTCACGCAGGAACGGCCGTCTTCTCCCTCTACATCCTGGGGATCGTGGTGGCCATCGGAGCTGCCAAGATCCTGGGGAGCACCCTTTTCAAGGGAGAATCGTCCCAGCTTGTCATGGAGCTGCCCCCCTACCACATACCTTCGGCGGGGATGGTGCTCCGGCATGCCTGGGAGCGGGGATTCCTCTTCCTGCAGAAAGCGGGAACCTTCATCCTCCTCTCGGTAGTGGCCGTGTGGGTTCTGGCGAGCCTCCCCCGGGGCGTGGAGTACGGCTCCGAAGACAGCCTGGTGGGGAGCATAGGGAAAGCGCTCGCTCCGCTGTTCGGGCCCGCTGGGTTCGGCTTCTGGCAGGCGGCGGTGGCCCTCTTCTTCGGATTCCTGGCCAAGGAAGTGGTGGTGGGAACCTTCGGCGCCCTGCTCGGCGCCGGGGAGGCCGGGCTCACGGCAGCCCTTCCGTCTCTCTTCACCCCTCTCTCCGCCTATGCCTTCCTCGTGATGACCCTGCTCTATGTCCCCTGCGTGGCGGCGGTGGCGGCCTTCAAACGAGAGACGGGAAGCTGGAAGTGGACCTTCTTCATGATCGCCTACACCACCCTCGTAGGTTACGGCGGCGCGGTTCTCGTCTACCAGGGAGGCCGTCTTCTCGGCCTCGGGTAAGGAAAAGCATCACAGACACCTTTCAGCCCCTTCCCTCCCGGACAGGGGCTTTTTTCTTCCATTTCCGCCCGGGTCTGGTAGAATGAGCCGAAAACACCGGCATTACCGGCGAACAAGGAAAGGACGATGGTGTTCATGGGCCTTCTCTTCGAACCCCTCTCCCTGGACAAAGCGGAACACTACAGACAGCTCTACGAAGCCTGCCCCAGGCGGTCATCCTACTATTCCTTCGGCAGCCTCTGGGCCTGGCGGAACATCTTCGGCTTCTCCTGGGCCTTCCGGGAGGGCCTGTGCTGGATACGCACCGCTTCGGGGACCCTGTGGGCCCCCGTGGGTCCCTGGGAATCGGCGGACTGGCGGAGGATTCTCCCCGAACTGTTTCCCGAAAGGGCCGAATTTTCCTATGCCCCGGACGGCCTCGCAAGGGTACTGACCGAGCTTTTCCGGGACAGGATCGTCGCCCGGGAAGTCCGTTCCCAGTGGGAATACCTTCATTCCGTCCGGGACCTCATCGCCCTGAAGGGCAACCGCTTTTCCAGAAAGCGGAGCCACATACGCCAGTTCGTGAAAAACTATGCCTTCGTGTACCGTTCCCTGGGCCCCGACGACGGTGAGTCCGTCCTGGAGGCCCAGAAACTATGGCTCGCTGAACGCCCCGAATCCCCCGCCCTTCTCCGGGAGAACGGGGCAGTGGAGGAAATGGTCAGGGAATGGCGGAACATCCCGGGACTTCTCGGCGGGCTTCTCGAGGTGGACGGAATGCCGGCCGCCTACACCATCGCCGAGGCCATTCCGGGCGACACGGTGATGATCCATTTCGAAAAGGCCCTGCCCTCCTATAACGGGGCCTACCAGGCCATCAACCGCATGTTTCTCCAGAACACAGCCTCTTCCTTCACCACGGTGAACCGGGAGGAGGACCTGGGCGACGAGGGAATGCGCGTGGCGAAGATGTCCTACCATCCCGTGGGCTTTCTGAAAAAGTACACCCTCTCATGGTTTCCCGACTGATCCCCTCCCGCCGTTTTTTCCGGCCCCGGGGATTCACCCTGGCTGAAGTCCTGGTGGTCCTCGCCCTTTTCGGTCTCATCGCCGCCCTGGCCTTTGCCCCGTCGGTGGTTCTTGTCAGGGGGCTGGAGAACGCGAGGGCGGAGACGGCGAAGGAACAGGTTTCGGACTATCTCCTGGGACGGATCGCCGCAGAGATGCGTCTCTCTCCCCGCTCGTTCCCGGGCGGACCGGCGGTCGTGGCCGTCCGGAAGGATGTCCTGGGAGGCCTGGCTGACGACCGGGTTGCCTTCTGGAGCGACTACGGCGGGGAGCCGGGAGTCCGGGCATGGAAGGTGTTCCGCCCCGGAGCGGGCAGGGACGGGGCTCCGGGGGTATATCGCTGGATCCTTCCCCTGGCGTCCCCGGGGGCGGTGGACTGGGAGAACCTGGACCCTGCCGGAGGCAGACTCATTGTTCCCGGCGCGGATTTTCTGAGGGTATCCATTCTCTCCGCGGAAACGGGCGAATGGGGCGATGACTATGAAGGCCCGAGGCCGAGGGGCGTCCGGTTCGAGGCCAGGGCAGGAAAGGAGGCGTTCCTCCGTGAGGACTGGCTTCCTCCCGAATAGACCGGTCCGGAAAAAACGAAAGGGGCTCGTCCTCCTCTCGGTCCTCCTGGTGTCCCTCTTCCTGCTGGCGGCCTCCACCGGATTCGCCGTCTTCGCCAGGAGATCCGTGAGAACCTTTGACGGACAGCGGCGGGCTTTCACGGCCAGGATGGTCTGCGAGGCCGCTCTCCCAGCGGCGAAGGCCCTGATCGGGCTTCACCCGGGAAAGGCTCACGCTCCGGGGGACGATATCTTCTCTCTCCGGACCCTCGAGTTTCCCGAAGCGGGCGTGACGCTGGAAATGGCCGTCACTCCCCTGAACGACCGCTTCCCGCTGAACGGGCTCTTCCTTCCCGACGGGAGAACGGTGAGATCCGAGCTGGCGGGACCGTGGAGAAGGCTGTGGCGGCAGGCCGGGGCGGAAAATCTCGAGGCCGTGGTGCTGGACTTCCTCGACGGAGACGGGGAGCCCCGCCTCGGCGGAGGCGAGCGGAACGGGTACCTGAACAGGCCCCTCCTTTCACTGGAAGAGCTGCTTTTTGTTCCCGGAATGACGGCGGACATTCTCTACGGAACGGAAACCCGCCCCGGGATCGCCCCCCTGGTCACCCTCCGGTCAGACGGAAAGATCAACGCCAACACGGCTCTCCCGGAGGTGCTGGCCCTTCTGGACGGCCTGGACGGGAACATCGCCGCCGACCTGGTCCGGGCGAGGGAAGCCAGGGTTTTCGCCTCCATGGAGGACCTGTCCTCCGTGCCGTCCTTTCCGGCATCGGCCAGGGCGCGGCTCATGAACGTGATCTCCTTTACGAGCAGCCATTTCAGGGTGTCCTTTCTCGTTGAGTTTGCCGATGGTCAAAAGACCCCGCTGGAGGTTATACTGGAACGAAAAGGCGCGGTGACCGACACGGTCCGATGGGAGGAACCGTAAATTACCAGACGGCAGATTTCCTCGTTTTTCCTCAAGACCAGGGACGGATTTCGCCTCCTTGAAAACGGCGGCAACCCTTCCGGAGAAAAGAGTGCCGGGAACAGCATTCCTTCCCGGGGCGCCCTTGTCCTGTACCCCTTCCGTACCCTCTCGGCGCACCCTTTTTCCTTTCCCTTCCGCTCGCTGAAGGACGTGCGCGGCGCCCTCTCCCTCAGATTCAGCCCGCTGCTTTCCGGGGAGGAGGCCGTGGACATCATCCCGTGGATCTCCGGCGTCGGAGGCGGAGGAGCCGAGGGAGCCGCATGGTGTGTGGCGGCCTCCGAGGTACCCGGAGACGGGGACGGGGTTCCCCTGCGGGGAAACATCTGCTGGCCCCTCCCCCTGGCCCTGGCTTCCATGGTGGACGGCGAAGGGATCACCGTTTTCCGCGGGATGGGTGTTACCGCCTCGGCGGTATTTGCCGGAGGCGTTCCCCTCTTCTGCAGGTGCGGCAGTGAGGAAGACGGAGCACCGGGTCCTGAAGAGGGGGACGGCATGGACAGGGATGTTCGTCTCTGCAGAGAATTCGCCCTTGCTTCCGGCCGCGAGGATCTTGCCGCTTCGGTCTGGACAGGGACATCCCCCGGCGAGCTCCTTGAGGCAGCCCGACAGACTGCGGCCCGTTTCCCGGCCTTTCTTTCCGTGAACATTTCCCGGCCCGCCCTGAAAGCCACTCTCGCCCGGGAGAGAACGGCCCGGGTCCTCAGGAACTTTTCCGCCGCCGCCGCTTTTCTCGGGGCGGTCTTTTGCGCCGTTCAGTTCTCCCTTTCCCTGCAGGTCCGTTCTTCCCTGGAGAGGCTTTCAGCCGAGGCGGCGGCCCTCTACCGGGAGATCGCCGGTCCGTCGGAGCGAATCGTGGACCCTCTCTCCCAGGCACGGGGCAAGCTGGCGGAACTTCGGGGAAGCGGAGGGGACGACAGTTCTCTCTCCCTCTTTCTCGGTCATCTCGGAAGGGTGTGGACCGGCGGAGACGGGGGGAGGAAATCCGGCTTCCCGGTCCTCGACCGGATGCGCTACACCGGCGAGAGTGCCGAGCTGACAGGGACGGCCCGGACAATGGAAGCCATCCAGGCCCTCCGGACGGCGGCCGATTCCCGGGGGTTCAGGGCATCTCTGGGGGACATCCAGCAGATCCCGGGCGGAGGATTGAGATTTTCCCTGTCCCTGAGGAGGGAAAAGCCGTGAAACGCTTCCTGTCCGCCTCCTTGCCCTCCCTCCTGGGAAAGGACGACAGCGGTCCCGGGGTGGAGCACCGGACCCTTCTCCTGCTGCTCCTGGCCCTTCTCGCCTGGGGGGCGGCCTTCTCCCTCTGGAGCGACGGCAGGGACCTTCGGGCGAGGAGAGAGCTCCAGAAAAAACGGTTTGACGACCTTGCCGCAGTGATCGGGGAATACCGGGTGCTCCGGCAGGCAGCGGGGACAGGACGGATTCCCCTTCCCGCCGACGGCGAGGAGGATCTCCTCACCGCCGTTTCCAACGCCGTGGCCTCTCTCGGCCTCCGGTCGAACATGCTGAGCCTGAGCAGCACCACGGGACGGGGGGGTGGCAGCGCCGTCTCCGTGACGCTGGAGGGCCTGTCCTCGGAGAGCCTGGCCCGTTTCCTCCAGGAGACGGAGCGGAGGGGCATCTATTCCTTCTCCGCCGACCTCCGGGCGGTCCGGAGCCCTTCGCCGGAAGGGGCCCCGGGGCGGACCATCACCGCGGTGCTCCTTCTCGGGAGGCAGGGGCCATGAAAGCCGGAAGGGCGGTCCTGTTTCTCCTTTTCTCGGCGGCGGTGTTCGGGGCGTCCTTCCTGGCATTCTTCCCCTTCGGGGCAGGAACGGAGGCGGCCTGGAGCAGGGCCGTCCGGGCAGCGTCGGAAAAGGGTTTTTTTCTTGACGCTTCTTCAGTATCCGCAGAGGGACGCCTTCCTCCAGGGGCGGTACTCCTCAATGTCCGGCTCCGGTCCCCTCTCCTCTCAGGAGAGGCCGGCCGGGTGACGGTCGTCTTTTCGCCGTCGGACACCGTGGCCGCTCTTGCCCCGGCGGCCGGGCTCCGGCTCGAGAGGGTATCGGTGAATCTTCCCCTTCCGGGGGAGCAGCCCCTCTTTCTCGCTGCGGTCGAGGCCAGGCTGGTCTTTCGGTCCGAAAGAATCGAGGTGCTGGAATTCAGGACTTCCGGGGAGCTTGACGTTTCCGGGACGGCGGTCCTTTCATCCAGGGGTTTTGCCCTTGATGAGGCCGATCTCGCCATCGGAGGAGAGCGGGCGGCCCTGATGGAACTCCTCCGGCCCCTCCTTCACCTGAGGCAGGAAAAACCCGGAACCTGGATCCTGAAGAGGGGAGGAAGAAACCCCCATGGCACGAATTGACGACCTTCTCCGGGGAGGAGCGCGGTTGGTCCTTCCCCTTCTCGGGGCGGCCCTTTTCTCCGCCATGGCAGGATACTGGGCGGCCGGAATGGTGGAGGAACGGCTGTTTCTCCTGTCCGTGGAAGAGACTGGAAAAATATCGGGCAGAGGAGCGCTGTCTCCGCTTCCGGCGGAAAAAGAGCAGGCCCCGTCCCTGGGGGATTTTGCCGCCGGGGACCCCTTCGGGGCGCCCCCGCCCTCTCCCGCGGCGGCTTCGGCGAAGGCGCAGGAGACGGAAATCACCGTGAGTGAGCTGTACGAGCTGGAGGGCATCCGCCTCGCCGGTACGTTGCCGGGGATCGCGGTCTGGATCGACGAGGGGGGGAAACAGTCCGTCTTTCTCCAGGGCCGGCAGGTGAAGGGCTATGAACTGAGCGAGGTCGGCGAGGACAGGGTGGTCCTCAGAAAAGGCGGAACGGTGGTGAACGTCTTCCTCCGGTACAGCGGCCACACGTCCTCCAGGGCGTCCGCGCCGCCGTCTTCTCCTCCGGTTCTGAACATGCCCGGCCCGGGAGTCACGGCGGCCCGGCCCGGGCAGCAGGGGTCAATTCCCAGGGAAACGGTGGACAACCTGCTCATGAATCCCCTGGACGAGATGAAAAAATTCCGGCTCAGGCCGAAATTCGACGGCGACAGGACATTGGGCGTGGAAGTGCAGTGGGTGGACAGGAACAGCTTCCTGAAGTCCGTGGGGGTGGAGAAGGGCGACGTGATCCAGTCGGTCAACGGGCTGGAGATCCGGAACATGGGGGACGTGGTGAACGTCATCAACTCCCTCATGGGAGGAAGTGCCTTCGACGTGCAGGTCCTCAGGGGCGGCGCTCCCGTTTCCCTGAAGTACACCATCCGGTGAAGGACCCCATGGGACGGGGAAGGAAACGGGGCTTCACCCTTGTCGAGACGCTCGTGGCCGTGGCGGTCCTGGGTCTCGTGGCCGCCGGCAGCATGAGGCTGGCCGTTCTCTCCGTCCGCGCCCTCGGGGAGGTCCGCGCCGGACGGGAACGGCTCGCCCTCTCGAGGAACTTCTGGCTTCGGGCGGTCAGCGGAAAGCTGGAGAGCCGGGGCCGGGAGAACGGAATCTCCTGGGAGACCGGCAGATTCGATTTTCCGGGGCAGGACGGCCTGCCTCCCGGCTATTCCTGCGGGAAAGTCGTCATACGACCCGCCGCAGCAGCGGGGGGTGAGGCAGTGGTTCTTTATGTTCCTGACCGCGTGATTTCAAGGGGGGAAAAACAATGATCCGGAAACTACTGATTTTGGCACTTATCCTGTTCTGTTTCGCACCGGGGGCTCAGGCCCGGACTCCCCCCCAGGACGACGAATTCGCCCTCGTGGAATCGGCCCGGAGAATGAGGGCTTCGGGGAACGCCCAGTTCAACTTCCAGGACGTGGACATGGTGAAGTTCATCCGGTTCATGGCGGAGCTGCTGAACGAAAATCTCGTCCTCACCCCCGGGGTGAAGGGGTCCATCTCGGTCATATCCCCGAAGCCCTTTCCCCTGAAGGAAGCCAGGCAGGTGTTCATCTCGGTGCTGGAGATGAACGGCTACACCCTGCAGCAGGGCGCCGGGTTCAGCAAGGTGGTGCCCCTCCAGCCGGGAAGCTCGGCGGAGCCGGACGTCCGCACCGGGCGGATGGGCCCGGGGGAGGGTGAGCAGACGGTCTCCCAGGTGGTCCCCCTGGACTACGTCACCGCCGACTTCATCGCCGCCGCCGTGAGCCAGGCCTCGGGCCGCATGGTCACCGTGCTGCCTGTGGGCCGGGGGAACGATATCCTCCTCACCGGCAGGGCCACCGACGTGAACAGGGCGGTGGACCTCATCCGGACCCTGGACAGGGCCGACAAAATCTTCAAGTCCCGGACGGTGAAAATCACGAAAGCCTCCCCCGAGATCATCGCCGCCCACCTGGCCAACCTGGCGAAAGTTCCGGGAAGCCCGGTCTTCGGGCTCACCGTTCTCCCCGACGCCCCGGGCAACCAGATCGTCCTCGCCGGGGAGGAGCGGTACATCAACCGGGCGCTGAAGCTCATCGCGGACCTGGACGTTACCCCCAAGTCGGGGGAATTCCACGTGTACAAGCTCGAGAACGCCGATGCCAAGGTGGTGGCGGAGCAGCTGTCGAAGATCCTGTCCGCCCAAGCGTCCCAGGCTGCTACGCCCGAAGGGAAGATTCCCACCACCGTGGTGCCCGACATCCCGTCCAACAGCCTCATCTTTGCCGCGCCGCCCCACCATTTCCAGTCCCTGGTGGAGATCATCCGGAAGATCGACACCTTGCCCCGCCAGGTGCTCCTCCGGGGCCTCATCGCCGAGGTGAACCTGACGAAGCTGAACAACGCCGGCGTCGATTGGGCCACCTGGGGCGGGTCCGTCACGGGGGACGCGGTCCTCGCCGGGCAGCTGAACACTGGGGGCGCTGGTGTTCCGGGGACGATCATCGACTGGTTCCAGAACCTTTCCCGCACCGAGGAGGAATACAGAAGAGACGACGGAACCTACGGGACGAGGACAAATTACAAGGGCATGGGGCTGGTTTACGCCTACATCGACCTGCTCAAGAAGTTCGACGCGGTGAACGTACTCTCCATGCCCCGCCTCATGTGCACGGACAACCTCCCCAGCGAGCTCCAGGTAGGGCAGGTCATCCCCCAGCTCAAGGGGAAGCTTTCGGACGTATCCAACCCGAACGCGGTTCAGAGCAGCTACGAGTACAAGGACACCGGGCTCATCCTCAACGTCACTCCTTCCATCCGAAGCGGCAACCTTGTGGCCCTGGAAGTGGAGCAGGTGGTGGAGGACGTGCTCACCGCCATGACCGCCGAGACCCCTGTAACGGGCAAGCGGAAGATCAAGACCAGCGTCATGGTGAGCTCAGGCAACACGGTGGTCCTGGGAGGGCTCATCAAGGAAGTGGAAAAGAGCCTCCGGAGCAGGGTCCCCGGCATCTCCTACATCCCCCTCATCGGCGGGCTTTTCACCCGGTCGGTGAAGCAGCGGGAGAAGATCGAGCTCATGATCTTTCTGACTCCTTACATCCTTGAGACCCCGGGCGAGGCGGAGCAGATCACCAGGGAGATCGTCTCCGGCGACCACGGCATGAGCGCTCCCGAGGAGAAGCTCTGGAAGCGGCTCGAGAAGGAGTACCGGGAGTCGGTGAAGCAGCAGTCGAAATGACGGAAGGAGACGAAAGAATGGTCCCACGGCTTCCCGACGGAGAAGAAATCGCCCCCCTCATCCGGGGGAAGGTCAGCCTCGACGCCCTGAAGAACGCAGGCATCCTGCCCCTCCGGGACGACGGAGAGCGGCTTGTCGTCGCCCTGGCCTCGCCGGAATGCTTCCCCGCCGCCCAGGTCCTTGCGGCGTCCTTCGGGCGGGAGGCGGCGTGGGAGCTCCACCGGCGGGAAGACCTGGAGCGCCTTTGGGGCCGCCTGTACGACCTGAGAGGGGGCATCGGAGACGACACTCTCTCGGCCGTGGCAGGCATCGACGACGACGACGGGCTCCTTCGGGAAGACGTGCAGAGCGACTCGGTGGACGTCCCGGTCATCAAGCTGGTGAACGGCCTTCTGAGGGAGGCCCTGAAGGTCCGGGCCACGGACATCCACGTGGAACCCTTCGAGAACGAGGTTCTCGTGCGCTTCCGGGTGGACGGGGTCCTCCACGACCGGCTCCGCCTTCCCCGAAACCTCCAGGCGCCTCTGACGAGCAGGGTGAAGGTCATGGCGCGGATGGACATCGCCGAGCGCCTCGCCCCCCAGGACGGCCGGATCGGCATCACCGTGGGGAACCGGGCGGTGGACATCCGGGTCAGCTCCATTCCGGTGCAGCACGGCGAACGGCTCGCCCTCCGCCTGCTGGACAAGGGCTCGGGGCTTCTCAGCCTGGAGGATCTCGGCATGGACGCCTCCTCCAGGGAGACTATGAACGTCCTTATCGGGAATCCCCACGGGCTTGTCCTCTTCACGGGCCCCACGGGCTCCGGCAAGACCACCACCCTCTACGCCATCCTCCAGGCCCTGGCGAAGCCCGAGGTGAACATCATCACCGTGGAGGACCCGATCGAGTATGACCTGGAAGGAGTAGGCCAGATCCAGGTGAACGAAAAGGCGGGGGTCACCTTCCCCGCCGCCCTCCGGTCCATCCTCAGGCAGGACCCGGACATCATCATGATCGGCGAGATGAGGGACTACGAGACGGCCCACATCGGCGTCCAGGCATCCCTCACCGGCCACCTGGTCCTCTCCACCCTCCACACCAACGACTCCGTCTCGGCGGTGGTCCGCCTCACCGACATGGGGGTCGAGCCCTATCTCGCTGCCGGGTCCCTTCTCGGCGCCGTGGCCCAGCGCCTTGTCCGGACGCTCTGCCCACGGTGCTCGTACCGGGCCGAAGCGCCGGCTCTCTTCCGCAGGGAGGGACTGACGGAGGTCTTCCGGGGCAGAGGATGCGACCACTGCATGGGCACGGGGTACCGGGGGCGGGTGGGGCTGTACGAACAGTTCATTCTCGATGACGAACTCCGGGAAATGGTGTCGGCAGGCTTTCCCACACAGAAAATACGGGCCGCCGCCCGGATGAAGGGGTTCCGGACCCTCTGGGAGCTGGGACTCGATGCCCTGCGGCAAGGGCGGACCTCCCCCGAGGAGCTGCTCCGGGTGGTCTCCGCCGGGGAATTCAGTCCCTCCGGGGAAGAGGGGTAAACCGTGCCGGCCTTTCGCTACACGGCCTACGATGAAACCGGAACGGTGAGGAAAGGAACGGTGGATGCCCCGTCCTCCCTCAGGGCGGGGGAACTGCTCGCCGCCCAGGGACTCACGGCGGTGGACATCGCCGAGGCAACGGGGCGGAAAACCGGGCGGAGAAGGGGGTTCGGCCTCTCCTACCATGCCCTGTTCTGCCGGGGACTTTCCTCCTACCTGAAGCGGGGGGTTCCCCTCGCGGAAGCCTTGAAGTTCCTGGGCCGCCACTCGTCGGACCGGCGGGTGGCCGATGCCTGTCTTCATCTCCACGAAGGCGTGCAGGGAGGAAAGCGTCTCTCCGCCGTCATGGAGGAGACGGGGCTCTTCCGGGAAGACCTCCTGAGGATCGTGGAATCGGGCGAAAGGACGTCGGCCCTTCCCGGTGTCCTGGAGCAGGCCGCGGCGCTGTATTCTATGCAGGAGAGGCAATGGCGGAAGATCCGGTCCGCCCTCACCTATCCGCTGGCCATGACGGTCATCGGCTTCGCCGTGGTTCTCTTCCTGCTCACCTACGTGGTGCCCCGGCTCGCCGAACTGTTCGCCGACATGGGCCGGGCCCTGCCCCTCCCCACGAGGATTCTCCTGGGTACGGCGGCGTTTCTCCGGGAGTGGTGGCCGGTGCTGGTCCTTGTTCTGCTCGGGTTTTTTTTCCTGGCGAGGAAGAGAAAATGGTCCGTCAACCTTCCCTTTTTCCGGCGCATCCGGGAGAACATCGCCCTTTCCCTGGTGATGTCCCACCTGAAGACCCTGCTCTCCGCCGGGATCCCCCTGGTGCAGGCCCTCAGCATGGCTTCCTCCATGGACTCACGGCCGGAGCGGTGGGTGGAGGCCGCCCGGCTCGTGAAGGAGGGGTTCCGGTTCGACCGGGCCCTGGAGCGGCTTGGCACCTTCCCCGAGGAGACGGTGTACATCATCAGGATCGGCGAACAGGGCGGCGACCTGCCCGGCGCCATCGGCCAGGTGGCGGAGATGAACTGGGAAGAGGCCCGGGACGGCATGGAAAAGGCCGCCACCCTCGCCGAACCCCTCCTGGTGCTGTTCCTCGGACTGGCGGTGGGCTTCGTCGTCATCGCCGTCCTCTTACCCATATTTGACCTGTCCAGTCTCGCGGGGTGACGGGCGGGCAGAACTGAAACGGAGGTTGCGCAATGAGGAAAAGGCAGCGGAAACGGATAGGCTTTACGCTGGTGGAAGTGCTCGTGGTAGTGGTTATCCTCGGCCTGCTGGCGGCCCTCGTGGTGCCCAGGGTGGTTGGCCGGGGCGAGGATGCCAAGAGAACCGCGGCGGCTGTGCAGATCCGGGAGATCGAGCAGGCCCTGGAGATGTACCGGCTCGACAGCAGTTTGTATCCCTCCACGGCCCAGGGGCTGGAAGCCCTGGTGACGAAACCCTCCATTCCTCCCGAGCCGAGGAAGTACCGGGAGGGAGGCTACCTGCGGAAGCTCCCGGTGGACCCCTGGGGAAGCCCCTTCGTCTACCGGTGTCCCGGCGACCACGGAGAATACGACCTGTTCTCCCTGGGTGCCGACGGTGAAGAGGGAGGGGACGGCCCGGGGAAGGACATAACCAACTGGGAATAGGCTTGTCCGGAGACTCTTCCTGGTATAAAATGGGTCAGACTAGTTAGTGTTTTTTTGAAATTTCTTTCTGAGAATATCGATCTTTTCCTCCGAGTCGCCTGCCCTAAAGGATAAACCCCACGGACAGCGACCGTTAGGGTGCGCCCGGAAACAGGCGCGCCTCCCCTTTGGCAAGGAGGACGCTTTCTTGCAAACGGCGAAGCCGTCCTCATGTCTGGAGGACGGCTTTTTTTTCAGCACACGATGAAGGGAGGGATTGGTACAGCGGAAATCATGCGGAGATCCCTGCGCGAAGGGTATTGTGAATAGGAAAGGGGCGGCGGTTTCGGTCCCCGTCGCATGGCCGCGCACAGGTCCGGAACTCTGCCGCCCTGCCCCCTGCCGATGA
Source organism: Aminivibrio sp. (assembly GCF_016756745.1). Taxonomy (NCBI): domain Bacteria; kingdom Thermotogati; phylum Synergistota; class Synergistia; order Synergistales; family Aminobacteriaceae; genus Aminivibrio; species Aminivibrio sp. The sequence continues at coordinate 46,201 of NZ_JAESIH010000064.1, read as the reverse complement.
ACGGAAGGAGCTGGGAACAGGATGATTCAGAAAGTCTTTTTTGTCAACGGTGTTGAACGGAACATCATAGTGGAGGATGACAGCACCCTTGCCTCAGTGCTCAGGGAACAGCTCGGGCTGACCGGGACCAAGATCGGATGCGGCCAGGGGCATTGCGGCTCCTGCGGCGTGATCATCGACGGCAAGTATACCCGTTCCTGCGTGTACAAAATGTCCAGGCTTCCTGAAAGAGCCGACATCACCACCATCGAGGGCATCGGCGCCCCCGGGAAGCTCCACCCCATCCAGAAGGCCTGGATCAGGCACGGCGCCGCCCAGTGCGGCTTCTGCACTCCGGGATTCATCGTCTCCGCCAAGGCCCTTCTCGACACAAACCCCAACCCGAACCGGGAAGAAGTCCGGGACTGGTTCCAGGCCAACAGGAACGCCTGCCGGTGCACCGGGTACAAGCCCATCGTCGACGCCGTCATGGATGCCGCTAAGGTGCTCCGGGGAGAGATGGACGAGAAGGAGCTCGATTTCGTCCTTCCGGAGGACGGGCGGATCTGGGGCAGCAAGTACCCCCGTCCCACCGCCGTCGCCAAGGTTACCGGGACCCTGGACTACGGCGCGGACCTGATCCTCAAGATGCCGAAGAAAACCCTCCACGCGGCCCTCGTCCAGGCGAAGGTTTCCCACGCCAACATAAAGGGTATCGACACATCCGAGGCGGAGAAGATGCCCGGCGTCTACAAGATCGTCACCCACAAGGACATCAGGGGGAAAAACAGGATTACCGGCCTCATCACCTTCCCCACGAACAAGGGCGACGGATGGGACCGTCCCATCCTATGCGACGAGAAGATTTTCCAGTACGGCGACGCCGTAGCCATCGTCTGCGCCGACAACTACAAGAACGCCGCCGCCGCTGCCGAGAAGGTGAAACTCGATCTGGAGGTCCTTCCGGCCTACATGAGCGCTCCCGCCGCCATGGCGGAAGACGCCATCGAAATCCATCCCGGCACGCCAAACGTGTATTTCACCCAGAAGATAAAGAAAGGGGAAGAAACGGCCCCCATCTTCGCCCGCTCCGACGTGGTCACCGTGGAGGACGACTTCTACGTGGGAAGGCAGCCCCACATGCCCATCGAGCCTGACGTGGGATTCGCCTACCTGGACAACGAGGGGCGCCTGGTGATCCATTCCAAGTCCATCGGCGTCCATCTCCACCTGGCCATGATCGCCCCAGGCCTCGGCGTTGAGCCTGAGAAGCTGGTCCTCGTGACCAATCCGGCGGGAGGCACCTTCGGCTACAAGTTCAGCCCCACCATGGAAGCCCTCGTGGGCGCCGCCGCACTGGCCACGGGTCACCCCGTCGCTCTGAACTACACCTGGAAGCAGCAGCAGCAGTACACGGGAAAGCGCTCCCCCTTCTTCGTCAACATGAAGTTCGCCGCCGACAGGGAAGGAAAACTCCTCGCCATGGAGACCGACTATTCCGTGGACCACGGTCCCTATTCCGAGTTCGGCGATCTGCTGACCCTGCGGGGCACCCAGTTCATGGGTGCGGGATACGACATTCCCAACATCAGGGGCGAAGGCCGGACGGTGTGTACCAACCATGTCTGGGGATCGGCCTTCCGGGCCTACGGTTCCCCCCAGTCCCTTTTCTCCTCCGAAGTCCTTATGGACGAGCTGGCTGAGAAGCTCGGCATGGATCCGCTGGAGATCCGCCTGAAGAACGCCTACCGGCCGGGAAGCACCACCCCCACGGGACAGGCCCCCGAATCCTATTCCCTGCCGAAGATGCTCGAGGCGCTCCGGCCGAAGTACGAACTCGCGAAGAAGAGAGCCGCCGAAGGCTCCACGGCCCGCTACAAGAAAGGCGTCGGCCTCTCGGTGGGCGTGTACGGCTGCGGGCTCGACGGCCCCGACGGTTCCGAAGCCCGGGTGGACATGAACCCCGACGGGACCATCACCGTCTGCTCCGCCTGGGAAGACCACGGCCAGGGAGCCGACATCGGCGCCATCGGCACGGCCCACGAGGCGTTGCGGCCCCTGGGCATCGCCCCCGACAAGCTCCGCTTCACGTGGCCCAACACGGCGAAATGCCCCAATTCCGGCCCTGCGGGCGGTTCCCGGTCCCAGGTCATGACGGGCAACGCCATCAGGGTGGCCTGCGAGACCCTGCTCAAGGAGACCGCGAAACCCGGCGGCGGCTATATGACCTATGATGAGCTGAAGGCCGCCGGAAAACCCACGTCATTCGCCGGAAAGTGGTCCGCCGTGGATGGGACGGTGTGCGACGAAAACAGTCAGGGCAAACCCTTCGTGATCTACATGTACGGCGTGTTCATGGCCGAGGTGACCGTGGACACGGAGACGGGCAAGACAGCCGTGGACCGCATGACTCTCATGTGCGACTGCGGGAAGATCAACAACCGTCTCGTGGTGGACGGCCAGAACTACGGCGGCATTGCCCAGGGCATCGGCCTCGCCCTCTCCGAGGAATTCGAGGACATCGAGAAGCATTCCACCATGCCCGGTGCCGGGTTCCCCTACATCAAGGACATCCCCGACGACATCGAGGTCATCTACTTCGAGGAGCCCAGGGCCGACGGCCCCCACGGCGCGGCCGGCATCGGCGAGCTTCCCCTCACGAGTCCCCATGCCTCCATCATCAACGGCATCTATAATGCCTGCGGGGTGAGGATCACGAAGCTTCCCGCCTACCCCGAGAAGGTCCTGGCGGCGCTGAAAAAGGAGTAGTGTCCCATAGCGGGGGAAGGGAAAATTATCCCTTCCCCCTTTATTCACGGAGGTTCCGTCATGGAAAAGAAGACGCTCGTGGAATTCGAAAACAGGTGCGTCCAGGAAGAGCCCCCCGGATGCCGGGCAGCCTGTCCCCTCCACCTCGACGGCAGAGCCCTCTGCGAGGCCGCGGCGAAGGGACGGTTCGACGAGGGGAGGAAGATCATCCAGAAAACCCTTCCTCTCCCAGGGATTCTCTCCCGGATATGCGACGGCCCCTGCCGGGAGGCGTGTCTCCGGCAAGAGAAGGGAGGCGCCGTGGAGCTTGGGGCGCTGGAGCGGTTCTGCGCCGACGAGGGGCCTTTTCGCAGGCCCCGGATCCTGGTCCCGAAGACGGGACGCACCGCGGCGGTCCTGGGCGGCGGCATCAGCTCCCTCACGGCGGCCCTGGACGGCGCGGGGAAAGGTTATTCCGTTACCGTGTTCCGGGGGGAGACCGGCGGACGGGAGCTCCTCTCCCTCTCGCCGGTCCTCACGGAGGAGATGGTGGAGGAGGAGCTCGAATGGATGGAGAATCTCGGCGTTCTCTTCCTTCCCTGGGATGCTTCCGTCACCCCCGAAGGACTGGCCGGCAGGTTCGATGCAGTCTATGCGGGCCTGGACGACCCCCTGTGCCGCTCCTTCCCGGAGCTCATGGAACGGGAGGATCCCGTCAGCCTTGAAACGGCCGTGCCGGGGGTCTTCGCGGGAGGGAACACCCCTTCCTTCATTTTCAGGGCCGCCGCAGGACGCCGGGGGATGAAATCGGCGGAGCGGTTCCTCCAGGGAGCCTCCCTCACGTCCTCCCGGGAGAAGGAGGGACCCTATGCGACAAGGCTTTTCACGAATATCGAAGGGATTGAACCCGCGCCTCCCGTGCCGGTTCCGCCCAAGGGGTATACCCGGGACGAGGCAGTCCGGGAGGCCGGGCGCTGCCTGCTCTGCGAGTGCATGGAATGCGTGAAGTCCTGTGTATTCCTTCAGAAATACGGGGGATACCCGAAAAAGTACGCCCGGGAGATTTACAATAACCTCTCGGTGATCCAGGGAACGAGGCTCGCCAACGGCATGATCAACTCCTGCACCCTGTGCGGGCGGTGCGAACGGATCTGTCCCGGCGGCTTCTCCATGAGGGATCTGTGCCTCACGGCCCGGCAGGAGATGGTGTCGCAGCAGAAGATGCCCCCCTCCGCCCATGATTTCGCCCTGGAGGATATGGCCTTCGGGAATTCTCCCGAAGCGTCCCTTCTGCGTCATGAACCAGGCCATAGCAGGAGCGCCTTTCTCTTCTTCCCTGGATGCCGCCTTGCCGGGATTTCTCCCCGGACCACGGAATCCGTCTACGGACACCTCAGGAAGGTTCTCGGCGGCGAAGTGGGGTTCTGGCTCCGGTGTTGCGGCGCCCCGGCGCGATGGGCCGGCTGCCGGAAGGAACTGGAGAAGGCAGGGAAAGAGTTTCTCGACCAGTGGCGCTCCATGGGCTCTCCCGTGGTGATCGCCGCTTGCACGAGCTGTCTGGAGGTCTTCCGGAAAGAACTGCCCGAAATCCGGGCCGTCTCCCTCTGGTCTGTCCTGCAGGAAAAGGGCGTACCGGAGACTGCCCCAATACGTTCAGTCCCTGCGGCGCTTCACGATCCCTGCACGGCGGCGGAACTGCCTGAGGTGCGGGCGGCGGTGCGTGACCTGGTGTCCCGTACGAAGGTTCCGGCGGAGGAGCTGCCCCTGACGGGGGAGCTCACGTCCTGCTGCGGCTTCGGAGGGCTGCAGGAGTGCGCTAACCCCGCTCTTGCGGCGGAAACGGCGAAGGAGCGGTGCGGGGAATCGCCCTCCGATTTCCTCGTCTACTGCGCCATGTGCCGGGACCTCTTCGCCAGGACGGGAAAGAGGACGATGCACCTTCTTGACCTGTTCTTCCCTCCGTCCGACGGGGATCCCGGGGACCTTCCGCCCGTGTCCTGGTCGGACCAGAGGGAGAACCGGGCGGCTCTGGTCCGGGACCTGCGGAAATACCTGTGGAAGGAGGAAGAGAAGATGGAGGCGGATCGGGATGCCCTGTCCCTCGTTATGGACAAAGGAACGGAGAAATTGCTCGAGTCCCGCCGCATCCTTGCGGGCACGGTGCGCCGGGTCATCCGGAACGGGGAGGTATCGGGACGGAAGATCGCCCGGCCTGACGGAACGTTCATCGCCGGGCTGAAACCGGCGGCCGTGACCTATTGGGTGGTCTACCGGCCCCGGGAAGACGGAACCTTCGAAGTGTTCAGCGCGTGGAGCCACAGGATGGAAGTGAAGGGAAGGGAGGAGGGGGCGCCATGAATGAGCTGATCAAGTCCTTTGAAAAGTACGGAGAGTACCGGTGCGCCTCCTGCGGGTGCGCTCTCGAGCTGAAGAAAACGGACATTACCTATTTGGGGAGCGTCTTTGCCATTGAGCTTCCGGCGTGTCCGTCCTGCGGCATGCTCTTCGTCCCCGAGGAACTCGCCACGGGCAAGATGCTCGAGGTGGAAAAAATACTGGAGGACAAGTGATGGAACCCTTCGAAATGGACGATTTTCAGATGCGGCTGGCCTCCCTGTCGGCGGAGGGGTACCACTGCAGCCAGATACTGCTCCTCCTGGCCCTGGAGAGGACGGGAAGAGAGAACCCGGACCTTCTCCGTGCCCTGGGAGGCATTTCAAAGGGGGTGGCCGAAGGGAGCGAGACCTGCGGCGCCCTCCTCGGAGGGGCTTGCCTGCTCGGTTTCTACGCCGGGAAGGGGCGGCGGGGAGAAGGGGAGCACCCCCAGTTCCGTGCCATGCTCATGGATCTCACGGAATGGTTCCGTGCGGAGGCAGGCCTTCCCGGGGGAAGTGTCCGGTGCGCGGATATCCTGGAAGCCTTCGGAAAACCCCGGTGCCCCATGCTCGTCCGGTCGGTGTGGATGAAGGCGATGAACATCCTTGAAGAAAACGGGATCGACAGCCTTGAAGGGAGACCCTTGCCCGAGTGACCCTGCCGGGAGAAACCGCGACCCTCTGCCCCGAATGTCTCCCTCAAGGTGGACCATCCCCGAGGACGGGGGCTGGGAAGACGGTGTATTCGGAGACGGGCCCTCATGGAGGCGCCGTCTCTTCACCGTGACGGCCATGGCCTTCCAGGATGGATGGACGATAGATACGGAACGGCTCCGTCGATGTCCCATCAAGGCCGTGGCGGCCGGCGGGACGTTATTCCCCTTCTGTGCCTTCACCGCCGCTTCCAGGGTAGGCCGTTCCCTGTACGGAAACGCCCCGTGACTCCTTTCCCCTTCGACGGCCGAACCGCCCGGAAGACGGGAGGAAGGACGGACCGCGAATCCCTGGACGAATACCGCCTCTCGGCGCTCCGGGCGGCCGTGGATCATGCCCGGCGGAACAGTCCCTTCTACCGGAACCGGCTTGCTTCCTTCCCGGAAGGATTCCCCCGTTCTCTGGAGGAATACCGGGACCTCCCCTTCACTGCCCCTGGGGACATTTCCGGAAATCCCATGGCCTTCCCGGCGGTTCCCCAGGACGAGATCGCCCGCATAGTGACCGCCCGCAGCTCCGGCACCACGGGGACGCCGAAGCGGGTATTCTTCACGGAACGGGACCTGGCCAAGACCCGGAGCATCTTCGCGGAAGGCATGACAGTCCTTGTGCCCAGAGGGAGCAGGGTGCTCATCCTTCTTCCCGGAGAGCGCCCCGGGAGCGTGGGGAACCTGCTCATCCGGGGACTCGCCCCTGAAATGGAGGGGGTGCTCTGCTCCTGCCCCGACGCAGGCGGCACCCTTGATATCATTGCCCGGCTGAGGCCGGACTGCCTCGTGGCCCTTCCTTCCCAGGCACTCAGGCTGGCGAGGCACCCTCTGTCGCCTCTTGGAAAGTGCCTGTCGTCGGTCCTGCTCTGCTCCGATTATGCCTCCGACAGCCTCGCATCGGCGGTGGAGAAGGCCTGGGGATGCACCGCCTTCCGGCACTACGGCCTCACCGAGACGGGATACGGCGGCGCCCTCTCGTGCGGCCACGGGCCGGGAATGCACGTCATGGAGGACGGCTTCTTCTTCGAGATCGTCTCCCCCGGTACGGGGGCTCCTCTTCAGGGCGAAGAAGAAGGGGAAATAGTCTGCACACCCCTCCACGCGGAAGGAACCGCCCTCCTGAGGTACCGCACCGGCGACCGGGGGCGGTACCTCCACGGAGACTGCTCCTGCGGCTCCTTCCTCCGCAGAATCATCGTCAGGGGCAGGTACGGGAACGGTCTTGACCTTCCCGGCGGTTTTGTCCCACTGGCGGACCTGGATGAAGCCCTGTTCTCCCTCCCGTGGCTCGGCGGGTACGAGGTCAGGATGAGAGGTCTTTCCCCTGTTTTTCTGCTCGAGGTTCCCGTCCTGCCGGAGGGAACGACGTCGCTTCCTGAAAACCTGGAGCGGGCTGCCGGAGAAAAACTCCGGTCCCTCCCCTGTCTGGGGAGACTTCCTCCGGGGACTGAATTTCGCCTCATCCCCCCGCAGAATGTCGATATGGCCCCGGCAAAGCGCCTGGTCCTTCCGGAAAGTCTTCCGCTCAGGACCGGGTGAACGTTCAGGCCGCCCGTTTCCTGTTCCGTCGGTCTCCGCCCCGGATCTCCCCATGGGGAATCTCGAGATTCCCCCGAAAGGGTGAACTGTGATAGAATTGCTCGTCGTTGTTTTTGCATTTTCGATTCTGCAGTTGAACCTGACGGGAGAGGAGGAGAGGCGCCGTATGGGGGGATGACCGTTTCCACCCGGATGAGGCCAGGGGACATGGATCGGTCGAACCGGAACGGCGGGCTGGAGAATACTCTGAAGCCCATGGAGGTGGTCCAGGTATAAGAGGCTTGCACGGGCGGGAATTCTCCGGAAGCGCCCGGAGAAGCGGAGTGCTTTTTTCGCGACGACCTTTTTTTGAGAAACAGGAGGGAGAGAATGAACTTTTTCGAACATTTAGGTTTGACCAATGCCGCCGATGTGGCGACGGGCTTGCTGATGCTCGTCATGATATGCTACGCCATCGGCGATATCGTGTCCTTCAAGACAAAAGCTGTCTTCTCCATGATTTTTGTCACCGGCTTCGTCTTCCTTTTCGGGTTCTGGTACGGTTTCCCCAAGACCATCTTCCAGACCACCGGAACAATGACCTTCGCTGCGGTAAGTCTTCCCGTCATTCTGGTCCACATGGGCACGCTCATGAAGCTGAAGGACATCAGGCAGGAGTGGAAGACGGTCATCATAGCCTTTGTCGGCCTCGTGGCCCTTTCGATAGGTCTCTTCTTCATCGCCGGCCCCATCCTCGGCCGTGAAATGGCCCTCACCGCGGCCGGCCCCATTTCAGGCGGCATCGTGGCTACCATCATCGTGTCGGAGGCCGCGAAGAAAGTGGGCTTCGAGCACCTTGCCGTGTTCGCCACCCTTCTGCTGGTGCTCCAGAATTTCGTCGGTCTTCCCATCGCATCTCTCTGTCTGAAGTCGGAGACAAAACGCCTCCTCGCCGGGTTCCGCAGCGGCGAAGCCCGGGAAGTCAAAACGGGGAGCGCTTCCAAGAGCGACCCCGAGATACCGAGCATCCGGCTTTTCCCGGCGTTCCCCAAGCCCATACAGACCCCCTTCGTTCTTCTCGCCAAGACGGCCATTGTCGGATGGGTGGCCCTCCTCGCGGCCCAGCACTACAACGCCATGGTCATCAGCGCCGGGCTCCCTTACCTCCAGCTCCATAAGTTCGTCATGGCCCTGATCATGGGCATCGTGTTCTATGAAACCGGCTTCCTGGAGCACAAGGTCCTGGACAAGGCCAACGCCATGGGCTACGCCATGTTTTTCTGCCTTATCTTCATCTGGGTCAGCCTTCCCCAGGCCACTCCGGAACTTGTGCGTTCCCTGGTCTACCCGCTGGTGGTCTGCTTCGGCGTCGCCATCGTCGGAATCGTCATTTCCACCTTCTTCACCTCGAAGCTCCTTGGCTACTCGTGGCCCATGGCGACGGCCATCGCCGTCACCTGCCTCTTCGGCTTCCCGGCAACCTTCATCATCACCGACGAGGTCACCACGGCGGGCTGCGCGGACTCGAAAGAGAAAGAATACTGCATGAGCCACCTTCTCCCCAAGATGCTCGTGGGCGGATTCACAACAGTCACCATCGGCTCGGTCATCCTTGCCGGCTACCTCGGCCAGTTTATCGAGACCCTGGTGAAATAAGGGCACCGCGCGGAAACGAAAGAGGGCGGTCAGGCAAGTATGCCGGACCGCCCTCTTCTGCCGGGGTGATATGACCGTTTACTTACTTGTCCCTGACGCCCCTGAGTTCCCTGAAATAGGATTCAGTAACACCCGGTATCCCCGGCAGACGGGGCGGTGGTACGACGGGCAGGCCTCACCGCTGACGGGACGGATGGCGGGGGGCGCCTTCGGCCGGACTTCGAGCAGACCGGGGGCAACCTCCATAGGACAGATGCGGCAGGCGCCGCCGGGCGGAAAGGCCGGATGGCCGCGCAGCAGCGACGGAATCCCTATGCCGTTAGTCCGGGCGGCCTTGAAGCCCGTCTCCGGGCCGATGAGAATGAGGTCGTGGGATATCCTTTTGCCCACGACCTGTTCCGCGGGGAGGGTTTCCTCTATCACGTCCCGGTCACCGCTATTCCGCCTTTCCACATAAAAAAAGAGACCGACCATCGGCGACGATGACGGTCCCCGTGATTTCACGCGGAATTTCCCGGTATGGATCAGTCCACGGCCAGCATGACGCTGTCTGCCTTGACTACTGCGTAGACCTGCGATCCGGCCTTGATTCCAAGATTGACGAGGGAGTCCATGGTGATCACCGACACCATGGTCTGTCCTCCGCCGATATCGATGGTCACCTGGGCCTCCACGGTCCCTTCCTTCACTGCGGTAACCGTACCCCGTATCTGGTTCCGGGCGCTCAGCTTCATTCTTTTCACCCTCCTTTTTCGTGTCGGTGCCGGATGTAGGGATGAACCGGCATCTTCCCCTTTCATTATGACGATGATATGATTTTTTGCAACGGAATAATCCCGGCCTAAATCCGCAGGCAGCGGGGAGTGTCACCAGTGCTCACTTGGGCCGCCGGTGCAGATTGTCGTCCTTGACAACTGCACCTGAAACCGACATCCGTGTCGGTTTCTCGGCCCGGGCGCTGTGCCCGGCGACACTCCCTCTGCCTGAAAAACCTGCGGATTTAGGCCCGGAAAGAAAAGGGAAGAATGCAGAGGAGGAAGAGTATCGTGAAAGCCGTAAGGGGGATCCTGTGCGTCCTATTGTTCGTTGTTTGTGCGCTGTCCGGGCCGGCCTCAGGGAACCAGCCCATAACGGTCACCGGCGGGGAGCCGGTCACCTATGTCTGCGCAAACGGAGACCGGTTGGTGGCGCGGTACTACAGTCTGTCCGACGAGAGCCTCCGGTTCGTGAAGATTCTTTTCCCCGACGGCCGGGAGTACACCCTGCCCCAGGTGATCTCGGGCTCGGGCGCCCGGTACACCGACGACGGCGAACTGCTCTGGTGGATCAAGGGCGACGAGGCCAGGGCCGAGATCCGGGACGAAAACGGGGAATGGAAGGAGCTCTGCGGGGAGTGCAGGGTCTTGCCCTGAGGAGAAATCCCCTGATACGGAAAAAAACGGGTCCCTTAACGGGACCCGTCAATTTTTTCCCGGAGCTCGTCCCAGGAGGGGATCCCCCTCCAGAGAAGCTTCCCGTCGAGGATCCACGTGGGTTCCGCCCGGATGTTGAACCGGATGAGGTCGAAAAACCAGAAACAGCAGCGGGGATCGTAGATGTTGACTTCCATGGACTCCCCGTATCGCTCCCGTATCTTCACCAGAAGAGCCCCTGCCGCCTCACGGGCGGCCGCCTGCGGAAAGGATTTCATTTCCTCCTCCCCGTACAGGAAGTTGCTTCAGCAGACCGACCCCATGGGTTTTTCCATGTAGAGCTTGAGTTTTCTCCTGGTCACTCCGTCCCCTCCTTTTCAAAGATTCTCCGAGACAAGATCGCCGTACTCCACCGAACGGTACTGCCGGTAGTTTTTGCCCTGCACGCCTATGGCCATCGGGGGACAGAAAGCCACGCACCGCTGGCAGGAGACGCAGTGGTCCAGGAATTCCGGGTACTCCGCCATGCGGATGTTTTTTGCCGGGCAGAGCCTGGCGCACTTCCCGCACTTGATGCACTTTCCCCTGTCCACGGTGAGGGGATACTTTTTCCTCATGAGCCTCCATGGCCACTGCCTGCGGGAAAGTCGGTAGAACAGGGGAGAGAGGATATTGCCCCCCTCCCAGACGGCTCTTCCCTCCAGGAGAGATTCCGCAAACAGGGCGGCGTCCCTCTCCATCGTTTCGATTTTTTCCCTGTTTGCGGCAACGGGGATGGTCGTGTTGTTGTAGTTTGACGGCATGACGAATTCCCGTGCCCCCAGGGGGGTGTAGTGTTTCGAGGTAAAGAGTTTTTTCATTGCGGGGCGGAGTCCGCCGGACGTTTGTCCCATGGTCGAGACAAGGAACGCGCCCCGGCCCCCGCCGTCGGGGAGCTTCTCGAGGAATTCCCAAGCGAAGGGGTACGTGGAAAACATGGCCACGGTGACGGCGATTCCGAGGGCGGTGCCGTCATCCTGGAAGGGAACGAACCCCTTTTCCATACGGCGGAGCCGGACCCTTTTCCCTCCTTCCCTGAGCCTTCCGGCCACGGCCCGGGCCGCAAGCAGGGTGTTTCCCGTTCCGCTGAAAAAGTAGAAGTCCACTGACGATTCCTTCATGACCGATGAAGCGCCTCCTTCGGTTGGGCCTTTCATTTTATTGTACAGCAGGGAAGCCCGTCGGACATAATCCGCCTAAATCCGCAGGCAGCGGGAGTGTCACCGGTGCTCGCTTGGGCCGCCGGTGCAGATTGTCGTCCTTGACAACTGCACCTGAAACCGACATCCGTGTCGGTTTCTCGGCCCGGGCGCTGTGCCCGGCGACACTCCCTCTGCCTGAAAAACCTGCGGATTTAGGATCCGTCCGGGAAAGAAAGATGACTGTAGTGTAAAATAATAATGACAAGGAAATTTTTCGGGAGGTGGAGAGAATGAAAATGATTGAAGTCGTACTTGCCGCTGCAACGGTGTTTTTTGCCGGACGGGCCTGGGCAGGGGAGATCCCTCCCCTGGACCGGCAGATTCCCGCGGATCTCCGGACAGCCGCCTTCGCCCTCGGGTGATTCTGGGGGCCTGATGCCCGGTTCGGGCTTCTCGACGGAGTGGTGCGCACCCGGGTGGGATATGCCGGGGGAACGACGGCGGATCCCACCTACGATGACATCGGAGATCACACGGAGACAGTCCAGGTCGATTACGACCCGGAAAAAATCTCCTATGAACAGCTTCTGGACGTCTTCTGGGAGAGCCACAATCCTGCGGCCCGTCCATGGTCCGTCCAGTACCGGTCCGTCATTTTTACGGCGGACGAAGAGCAGCGGAAAACAGCGGAACGGTCAGCCGCAAGGATCGAGGCCGCCGTCGGCAGGGTCTTCACGGCTGTGGAGCCCGTGTCCCGTTTTTACATGGCTGAAGGGTACCACCAGAAATACTATCTTCGCAGGGATTTTATCCTCATGAGGGAATACGGGGATATGTACCCGGAACGGGACGGTTTCGTGGATTCCCCCTCCGCTGCGAAGGTCAACGGAATTCTTGCGGGACTGGGATCGAAGGAGACACTGGAGAAGTTTCTTCCCCTGCTCGGCCTTTCGGAGGAGGGGAAGAAAAGACTCCGTACCAGGGTGCGATAGGAAGCATCATCAGGAAGGGGAGGGGAAGAAAGAGGATGAAGATTGTATTTGTCGGGCTCGGCGGCGTGGGCGGGTATTACGGCGGCAAGGCGGCCCGGGCATTCGAGGGCGGTGAAGAGCACCAGGTGATGTTTCTCGCCAGGGGAGAGCACCTCCGGGCGATCAAGGACAAGGGGCTGAAGGTGCTGGCCCAGGACGAGGAGTTCTTCGCACGTCCCTTTCTGGCCACCGACGATCCTGCGGAAATAGGGACGGCCGACCTCGTGGTCTTTGCGGTCAAGGGGTACGATCTCCGGGCGGCCGCCCGGACGGCTGTTCCCCTGGTAGGGCCGGATACGGCGGTTCTTCCCCTGCTGAACGGGGTGACCAGCCCTGAAGTGCTGTCGGAAGCCCTGCCGCCGTGCCGGATGCTCAACGGCTGCGTCTACATCTCCGCCCGGATCGAGGGGCCCGGGGTTGTCCGCCAGACCGGGGGCAGCAGGAAGCTCTTATTCGGCCCCGTGTCGGGAGCCAGAAAACAGTTCCTGCCCGTGGAGGAGATGCTCAGGAAGGCGGGAATAGACGCCGCCCTTGTGGAGGACGTGAACGAGGCCGTCTGGACGAAGTTCATCTTCATGGCCCCCTTCGCCGGGGTGACGTCCCTCTTCGGAAGAACCTTCGGCGAAGTTCTCGCGGGGCAGGACAGCCAGCCCATGCTCGAGGGGATGATGAGGGAGATCCAGTCCCTTGCGGTGCTCAAGGGAGTATCCCTCCCGCCGGACATAGTGGAGCTTTCCCTTGCCAAGGGAGTGGCTTTCCCGCCGGACACGAAATCATCCATGCAGCTCGACTGTGAAAAGGGGCGCCGGACGGAGATCGAAACCTTACTGGGGTTTGTCGTCAAGGAGGGAGAGCGTCTCGGAGGAGATGTTCACCTCACCCGGGGCGTGTACGACGCCCTGCGGATGAGGGCGGATCACCCATGCGGCTGCGTTACCGAACAGGAGGGGCAGCGCCCGTAGGCGAGGAGCTGCTTCCCCTCCACGACGCATCCTTCGGGAACCCATACCGTGGGAAGAGGCTGGTCGTCCAGGCAGATCATCCGGCCGCAGGCCAGGCAGAGAAAGTGGGGGTGGTTTCCCGGGCATCTGTTCCCTTCGGGGAGGTGGGCGCAGTAGTGCCATGCCCCGTCGGTGCCGAGGATCTTGTGGATCAGCCCCTTCTCCTCGAGCAGCGACAGGGTTCTGTACAGCGACACCTTATTCACCCGCTTCTCCGTGAAGCGGGTGAACGTATCTTTCCACGAAAGGGGACTTCCGGCTTCGAAAAGAACGCGAAGCACGGCTTTCCGGAGTTCCGTGGGACGTATTCCCCTTTCCCTGAGAAGGTCTCCCGGATCTTTCATCGGGCCGCGAAAACGCAGACGGGATAGTTACACTCCCTGCATTTTCTGCACATCCCGCCCACGCCCCACCGCCGCACTTCCGCGGCCGTCGGAATGAGGCCCGCGAAGAGGCGGTTCAGCAGGGGGTCGAGGCTTGTCCACTCGTCGTGGACCACGCAGGCAGGGGCTCCCACGATCTTTGCCTCGCCCCTCAGGGCGAGCATGAGATGGGCGCCCGGGACTGTGGGAACACCTTTGAACCGGACTTCTTCCGCCACCGAGGCGATGGCCCCGGCGGTCCGGTCGTCCGGGTCCACGCTCATGCCTCCTGTGGCGATCACCAACTCTGCTCCCTGTTCAATGTAGGCCGTGATTGCGGCGGCGATCTCTTCTCTTTCGTCCCCCACCACCGTCTGCCACTGAAGAGTTGCCCCGTACCCTGCCAGCTTCTTCTGGAGCTTCGGGGCAAAGCCGTCCCGGATTCTCCCCTCGGCCAGTTCCTTCCCTGTAGTGACCAGGGCTGTCTTCAGGGGGACGAAGGGGAATACCGTCAGGGGCAGGACGGCGTCCTCTCCCTGACGGACCTGTTCTTCCCTCATGACGAGGGGGACAATCCGTACACCTGCCACCAGCTCGCCCTTTTTCACGGGAACTTTGTTCGCCGCCGTGGCGACGATCCAGTCAGGGTCTTCGTTGATCCTGTGGATGCTCTCCTCGTCGTAGACCAGGAGACCGTTCCAGAGGGCTGAAAGGGCCACCTTCCCCTCCTCCGGCGCCTCCGACGATATCCCCTCGCCGCTGAGACGTTCGGCCAGCCTCGACGCGGCATCGTCCTCGTGGACATCTCCTTCGTCCAGCTCAAGAACGGAGATGGACTCCTTCCCCATGGACTTCAGCAGGCGAACGTCCTCCTGCCGGAGAATATGCCCTTTTTTGAACCGGGCGCCCTTGTATCCGGTTTTTACGTCGATCTGGGTCATATCGTGGGAAAGGGCCATGCCGAGCGCGCTTTCCACGTGAACATAGCTGATTTTTGCCATGGAAAAAACTCCCCCGCCTTTATACTGCTTTGAATGAATGGAACATGGTCACAGCGGCATTATAGCATGGATGCAGAATGTATGGAGTATACAGTTCTGTTTGTTTGTGTCACAAGACACCTGAATCCGCACCCCAGTGGGAGCGTCACGGGGGGGGGTGCGGATTGTCGTCCGTGACAACTGCCCAGGCGTGTCCCGCGGGCTCCCTGCGTTCGCCGGCAGGCGCCCTCCCCCGGGGGATCCCCCCGCAAAGAGCGCAGAGTAAGATCTCCCTAAATCCGCAGGCAGCGGGGAGTGTCACCGGGGAACGCTTGGGCGGGGGGTGCAGATTGTCATCCTTGACAACTGCACCTGAAACCGACATCCGTGTCGGTTTCTCGGCCCGGGCGCTGTGCCCGGCGACATTCCCTCTGCCTGAAAAATTAGCGGATTTAGGGAGTTTTGTTTGTGTTGAATGGAAAGGAGGATTATGTTATTATCATCTCAATTGTTACTGTATGCACAATGCCTGCAAAGGCGGAATGAAAGGGAAAAGGAGGGGAATCATGGCTTTCAGCGTTGAAGAGATCCGCGAAAAGACCAGGAAAATCGTCGAGCCCTGGCGAAACGGCAAGGGAGGACTTATTCCCATATTGCAGGCCGTTCAGGAACAGGTGGGGTATCTTCCGACGGATGCCCTGGATACTATTTCCAGGGAACTGAAAATACCTTCCTCGGAAATCTACGGGGTAGCCACGTTTTACGCCCAGTTTCATCTCAAGCCCAGAGGGCGTCATGTGGTGCGGGTCTGCCGGGGAACAGCCTGTCATGTCCGGGGGAGCCTGAAGATACTGGACAGCGTGAAGGAAATTACGGGTGTGGAGGAGAATCAGACCACCGAGGACCTGCGGTTCACCATAGAGCCGGTGGCCTGTCTCGGCGCATGTGGTCTCGCGCCGGTGATGATGATCGACACCCAGACGTTCGGCCGCCTGACTCCCGACATGGTGAAGGGCATCCTCGACAAGTTCGAGTAGAAAGCGGAGGATAACGCCATGACGCAAATGAAAATCAGGAATCTCGACGATCTGAGAAAACTGAGGGAATCGTCCCGGGACCTTTCGTCCGCCAGGTCCGGCGGAGAAACGATGATTATCGTGGGCATGGGTACCTGCGGCATCGCCGCCGGGGCCAGAGACGTCCTCTCCGAGGTGATGGCGGAGCTGGCCAGGAGGAACATCGACAACGTGGCGGTCCAGACCACCGGATGCATCGGCATGTGCCAGGACGAACCCCTGCTCGACGTGATCCGGGGAGGGCAGAGGGTGACCTACGGCCGGGTGAAGCCGGAAGATGTTCCCACCATCATAGCGGAGCACGTGGTGAACGGCCGGGTCGTGGAGAAGCTCGCCATCGGCCGGGCCGACTAGGGGAGGGAGGAGAAATTATGCCTATCTATCGTTCCCATGTCCTAATCTGCGGAGGCACGGGATGCGTCTCGAGCGGAGCCCGGGACGTGACGGAGTCTTTCAGGAACGCCATCAGGGACAGGGGACTCTCCGACGAAGTGCTCGTGGTGCCCACGGGATGCCATGGGATGTGCGAAATGGGGCCCATCGTGGTGGTCTATCCCGAGGGGACCTTCTACTGCCGGGTCCAGAAATCGGACGTGGCGGAGATCGTGGAGGAGCACATCTACAAGGGACGCCCGGTGCAGCGGCTCATGTACTCAGGCTCCGAGGATATGCCCTCCATCCCCCGCTACAAGGATATTCCATTCTACGGCAAGCAGCACCGCATCGCCCTGGGGAACTGCGGCTACATCAACCCGGACAACATAGAGGAATACATCGCCCGGGGGGGCTACGAGGCCCTCGGGAAAGCCCTTTCTTCCATGACGCCAGCCCAGGTGATCGACGAAGTGAAGGCCTCCGGCCTCCGGGGGCGGGGCGGCGGCGGATTCCCCACGGGACTGAAGTGGAGCTTCTGCGCCTCCGCCAAAGGCGATAAAAAGTACGTCATCTGCAACGCCGACGAAGGAGACCCCGGGGCCTTCATGGACCGGTCCATCCTCGAGGGCGACCCCCACTGCGTCATCGAGGGCATGATGCTCGGCGCTTATGCCATGGGTGCCGACGAAGGCTACATCTACTGCCGGGCGGAGTATCCCCTGGCCATCCAGCGGCTGAAGACGGCCATGGCCCAGGCTGAAAATTACGGCCTTCTGGGGGAGAACATTATGGGAAGCGGCTTCTCCTTCACCCTTCACGTCAAGGAAGGGGCGGGAGCCTTCGTCTGCGGCGAGGAGACGGCCCTCATGGCCTCCATCGAGGGCCGGAGGGGAATGCCCCGCCCGCGGCCTCCGTTCCCGGCCAATTCCGGCCTCTGGGGGTGCCCCACGAATATCAACAACGTGGAAACATGGGCCAACGTTCCCCCGATCCTCAGAAACGGCGGAGCATGGTACGCCTCCAAGGGAACGGACAAATCCAAGGGGACGAAAGTCTTCGCCCTCACGGGAAAGATCAAGCACACCGGTCTCGTGGAAGTGCCCATGGGTATCACCCTCCGGGAGATCATCTTCGACATCGGCGGCGGCATACTGGATGACAAAAAGTTCAAGGCGGTCCAGATCGGCGGTCCCAGCGGAGGATGCCTCACCGAGGAACACCTGGATACGCCGGTGAGCTACGAAAGCCTCACCGCCCTGGGGGCCATCATGGGGTCCGGCGGCCTCGTGGTCATGGACGAGACCACCTGCATGGTGGACGTGGCCAAGTTCTTCCTTGAGTTCACCCAGAAAGAATCCTGCGGCAAGTGCGTTCCATGCCGGGAAGGCACCAAGCACATGCTGCTGCTCCTCGAGAAGATCACCAAGGGGAAGGGGACCATGGAGGACCTGGACACCCTCGAGGGGCTCGCCCACATGGTGAAGGACATGTCCCTCTGCGGCCTGGGCCAGACGGCTCCCAACCCGGTGCTCACCACGCTCCGGTACTTCCGGGACGAGTACGTTGCCCATATCCGGGATCGAAAGTGCCCTGCCGGAGCCTGCGCGGCCCTGCTGGAATACAGGATCATCCGGGAGGCATGCAAAAAGTGCGGTATCTGCGCCAGGAATTGTCCCGTCAAGTGTATCCCGGGCGACCGGAACTCCGGGTACCACATTGAGACCGACCGGTGCATCCGTTGCGGCACCTGCTTCGAGAAGTGCCCCTTCGGCGCTATCGAGAAGAAGTAGTTCCTGAGGAGGATCGACATGAGTGATATCACGCTCGTCATCGACGGAGTCGAATGCATGGCGGCGAAGGGAGATACCATTCTCCAGGTCGCCAGGAGAAACGACATCTACATTCCGACCCTCTGCTGGATGGAGGGACTGACGCCCATCGGTTCGTGCCGCATGTGCGTCGTGGAGGTTGAGGGGAACCCCAAGCTCCTCACCGCCTGCACCACACCGGCGGAGAACGGAATGAAAATTCATACGAAGACGGAAAAACTGAAACACTACCGCCTGCAGATCCTGGAACTTCTCTTCGCGGGAAGGAACCACTTCTGCATGTTCTGCTCCCAGACGGGGGACTGCGAACTCCAGCGGCTCGCCATCGAGCACGGCATGGACAACGTGCGATACCCCTTCCTGTACGAGCCGTTCCACAACGATGCCACCGACCCGAACATCCAGATGGACCACAACCGGTGCATCCTCTGCCTGAGGTGCATCAGGGTCTGCGCCGAGAAAGTCGGGGCCCATACCCTCGACCTCGAAAAACGGGGATGGGGAACCAACATCACCGCCGATCTCGGGAAGATGCTCGGCGAGAGCGACACCTGCGTTTCCTGCGGCGCCTGCGCCCAGGTCTGTCCCACGGGAACCATCACCCTTCGGGACTTTGTCTACCGGGGACGGCGGAACGACTGCGACGACCAGGTGGAGAGCATCTGTCCGCTCTGCTCCCTTGGGTGCAGGATCAAGGCCTATGTCCGCACGGGAAGCGTAGCGCGGGTTGAGGGCCTCTCGGCGAACAGCCCCGACGGCGGTCAGCTCTGCCACAAGGGGCGCTGGGGACTGCCGAAATCTACCGAACGGGACCGCCTCACTGTTCCCATGATCCGTACCGGTTCTTCCTTCAGGGAGGCTTCCTGGGAGGAGGCGCTGGATCTCATCGCATCGAAGCTCGAGCCGGCATCGAAGGCCAACAGGGCAGGCGCCCTCCTCTCGGAGCTGTCCACCGACGAAGAGCTCTCCGTGGTCTCCTCTTTCTTCAGGGACACCATGAAAATGGAGAAAGTGGACGGATTCTACGGCAATCTGCTCCGCGGATTCGTGAAGGGGTTCCAGCCCTTCGCCGACCAGGGAATACGGCCCTTCACCGGGGCGCACAACATCCTCGAGAGCGACGCCATTGTCGTCATCGGGGCGAACCCCCAGGAGGAGGCCCCGGTGGTGGCGAGCTATATCAGGGTCTCCACCATTATCGAGCGGGCGAAACTTGTCAACCTCTCCTCCGGGAAGAACCCCTTCGACGGGATCACCGACGGGGATATCCGGGCGGCCCTCCCCGACGAAATGGAGAAGGTGCTGGTCTCCTTGAGGGAGGCCGTTGAAGGCGGAAATGAACCGAAGGACCCCGGGGTGAGCGAAGCCGCCAGAATCCTCCGGGAAGCGAAAAAGCCCGTATTCATCGTCGGCTCGGGCCTTGCGGAACATCCCGCCCTCGTCACGGAGGCCCTGAACCTGGCGGTTGCCTCGAAGGCCTTCTTCGACGACGGCCTCGGCGTGGTGCCCATGCTCAGGGGCGGAAACTGCCTGGGGGCCCTCAACACGGTCATCGGCGAGAGCGACTGGCTCAGCAACGGCGAGCTCGATTTCCTCTACGTGCTCTCCACCGGCATGGTGGACGAGGACAAGCGGTCGCTGGAGGCCATGACCAGGGCGCGATTCGTGGTGGTGCACACTCCCTTCATGGTCCATCCCCTGGTGAACATGGCCGACGTGCTCCTTCCCGCCCCGGCATGGTTCGAGCGAAGCGGGCACTACTGCACCCTGGAGGGAGAGCGGCGCAGAATGAACATGATCGTGCCTCCCAAGGGCAACCTGAAGGGTTTGTCCGTTATCATGAATGAGCTGGCCGGCAAGCTCGGACTTGAACTCCGGCCCGCTTCGGCCGCTCCCTGCGAAAACGTCTACGAGGCGAAGTCCCCGTCCGCTGCGGCCAGGATCGTCTCGCTGAAGGAGGTACGATGACCATGGCGAAGCCGAAACTAGCGTCCGTCTGGCTTGAAGCCTGCGCGGGCTGCCATATGTCCTTTCTCGACATCGATGAACGGATAGTGGATCTCCTCGGCAAGGTGGAGCTCACCGCCACGCCCATCACCGATATCAAGATCTTTCCCGAGGTTGAGGTGGGGGTCATCGAGGGCGCCCTCGGCAACGAGGAAGAACTTCATCTCGCGAAGGAGCTGAGGGAGCGGTGCAAGATCCTCATCGCCTGGGGAGACTGCGCCGTCTTCGGCGGAATCAACTGCATGCGGAATTTTATGCCTGCCGAGCAGGTGCTCAAGGAAGGCTACGTGGACACAGCCAGCACGGTGAACCCCGACGGCGTACTTCCCCGGCAGGATCTCCCGGCGCTTCTGCCCCAGGCGATCCCCGTGGACCGGGCCGTGAAGGTGGATGTCTACGTTCCCGGCTGCCCGCCCGACGCGGACACCATCTATTACGTCTTCAGCGAGATACTGGAGGGACGAATTCCCACCGTTCCCACCGATATCATGCGCTACGACTAGCGGAGGAAACGAGTCATGGAAAATACGAAGAAAAACACCATTGTGGTGAATCCTGTCACCCGCATCGAAGGCCACGGCAAAATCACAGTGGATTTGACGGACGACGGCGCTGTCGACAGGGCCCGCTTCCACGTGACCCAGTACAGGGGGTTCGAGATCTTCTCGAAGGGCAGGGATTTCCGGGAAATGCCGGTGATCACCCCCCGCATCTGCGGTATCTGCCCCGTGAGCCATCACCTCGCCTCCGCCAAGGCCTGCGACGCCATTCTCGGCGTGACCATCACGCCCACGGCGGCAAAACTCCGGGAGGTTATGCACATGGGGCAGTTCATCCAGTCTCATGCCCTCTCCTTCTTCCACCTGTCCAGTCCGGACCTGCTCTTCGGGTTCGACGCGGACCCCGCCATCCGGAACGTTGCCGGACTGGCCCAGGAATACCCCGATCTCGCCATGGCGGGCATCGGCATGAGAAAGTACGGCCAGGAGATCATAAAGACCCTGGGCGGCAAGAAGATCCACCCGTGGCACAGCATCCCCGGAGGGGTGAACCGCAGCCTCCGGCCGGAGGAGAGGGACGGCATGCTCGCCGCCCTGCCGAAGCTGAAGGAAGACCTCCGGAAGGCCCTCGACCTGGTGAAGAACTACCTGGCGGAGAACGCGGAACTGGCCGCCCGGTTCGCCACCATCGAGACGTCCTATCTGGGCCTCGTGAAGGACGGGAACCTGGAGCTCTACGACGGCCGCATCAGGCTCAAGAGCCCCCGGGGACGGATCACCGACGAGTTCGACGACAGCGAGTACTGTACCCATATCGGAGAACACGTGGAAGAGTGGAGCTACCTGAAGTTCCCCTTTTACAGGCCTCTGGGCTTCCCCCAGGGATCCTACCGGGTGGGACCCCTGGGACGAATCAACGCCTGCGACGACATCTCCACACCGGAGGCATCGGCTGAGCTGGCGGCTTTCAGGAAGTCCACCGACGACGGCATGGTCCATTACACCCTCTACTACCACTATGCCAGGCTCATCGAGATACTCTATTCCATGGAGCGCCTCGAGGAGCTCCTGAACGACCCGGACGTCCTCGGCAGCGATCTGAGGATCACCGGGAACGTCACGAACCGGGAGGGCATCGGCGTGGTGGAAGCCCCCCGGGGAACCCTCATTCACCACTACATGGTGGACGACAAGGGAGCCATCGAACGGGTGAACCTCATCGTGGCCACGGGACACAACAACTATGCCATGAACCGCGGCGTGGAGCAGGTGGCCAGGGACTACATCACCGGTCCCGACGTGAAGGAAGGGGCGCTGAACCGCATGGAGCATGTGATCCGTTGCTACGATCCGTGCCTCTCCTGCTCTACCCACGCCGTCGGGAAGATGCCCCTGAAGCTCGAAGTGCGGAACAGCCGCGGCGACGTGGTGAGGACGGTCATAAAGGAGTGAGGGCTCTCGTCTGCGGCTGCGGCAACCCCTTCCGGACCGACGACGGTGTGGGGCATCTTCTCGCCCCGGCCGCAGCGGAGATGATCGTCTCCCTTGGCGGAGAGGCGGAGGTCCGGCTGGAGCACCAGCTCCTGCCCGAGATGGCGGAGGAGTTCGGGCAGTATGACCTGCTGGTCTTCGCCGATGCCCGGGTGCCCGGTACAGGGAGCGGGAAGGGATACGACATCCGGGAGATTTCCCCCGACCCGGCCTTCGAGGGACTCAACATCCACTCGGTCGGCCCGGAGTGGATTCTCGCCCTTGCGGCCAGGATAGGAGGAAAAGTGCCCCGGTCGGTGCTCGTCAGCGTGGAGGGGGAATCCTTCGATTTCGGCGAAGGGCTTACCGCCGAATGCAATGAACGGATGAACAGCGCCCTTGCCGCTTTCGAAGAATGGATGAGGGCCGGAAAATCGAAATGACAGGCGGTTCATACCCCCGGCGGAAGCCGGGGGTTTTTTTCTGGTGCGCCCGGCATGGTTCATATCTATAGGCCCTAAGTCCGGAACACTGAAGGCGCAGCAGGTGTCAGCTCAAGGCAAGGGTGTCTGCCGCAAGGCAGGGTCTGAAGGAAGCCGGCCGGGTCAGGTCAGGTCAGGAAAAGGATATTGGAGGAGGGGGGCCGCCCGCTCCCGCCCGGTTACTTCCCTGTTGGTGTGACCAGAAAGGGGGCCGGGTCCACCGTTTTCCCTTTCCGGAGCAGGTGGAACGTCAGCCCCGGATCGGCACCCTCCCCCACAAGCCCTATCTTTGTCTCCGGTGTTACGGACTGCCCGGGGATCACGTAGAAAATCCCCAGGCCGCCGCAGAAAGTGGCAAATTCGTCGCCGTGGCGGATGAAGACGGCGTTGCCGTATTCCTTCATCCAGCCGCTGTGGAGGACCGTCCCCGAGGCGGGAGCATAGACCGCCGTTCCCGGAGCCGCGGCCTCGAAAAGGCCGGATCCCCGGGCGGTTCTCTTCCCCGCTGCCTCGGTGCGGAGGGGCCATAGGGGATGGAAGCCGGTTTGCGCCGCAGAGGGAGGAGCGGCCTCCTTCTGTCTGGTCTGCCCGGAGTTTTCCGCCGGGGTCTTTGCCCGCGGAAGGGCCAGAACGTCCCCGGCCCGGATGACGGAGTCTTCGTTCAGGCCGTTTGCTTCCATAAGGCGTGCAAGGGGAATGCCCGCGTTTTTCGCGATCCGGTAGAGGGTGTCCCCTGACGTGACCGTATATTTCCCCTATATTTCCCCTCCCGGGTTCCCTCGCCTGCCGCTTCCCCGGTTTTCGCCGCGGTTTCTGTCCTCTTTTCTTCAGCGGGGGGAGGAACCTTCAGGTCTATTGCCTGCCCCCCGGAAGGGGTGAGTGCCGGGGAGGCAAGGAATTCACCGCCGTATCGGGGTTTTGGCCGGCCGCCGAGACCCCTCCGCTTTGCCTCGTAGAGGGTGGTGAGCACGTACTCCGGCGATCCTGGAATGAGCATGACCGTTCCGGGGGGAGGCAGTTTTTCCTCCCCGGCCAGTCCGTTGGCCGAGGCGATGTCCCCCGGCAAGGCGCCGTACCGGCCCGCGATGGCCGCAAGGGTTTCACCCGGTGCTGCCTCATGGACAAAAAAGGGCTGTTCCGCGCCCTCCGCCCCGGGAGCGGACAGCAATATCATGACGAGAAGAAAGAGTTTCATGCCGTATCCTCCGCTGTGTTTTTTCCATTATAGCTTCCCCGAAGAGGGTACGGGTATAATGTTCGTACGTACCGTAGTGTTTTCCGGTGAAAAACCGGGAAAGGAACGAGAGAAACGAAAGGGGAGAATGACATGAGCGTTGCGCTTTCATCGGCTGACGTATTCGGCGCGGCTATCCTCCTGGAGGAGAAGGGAGCCCGGTTTTATTCCGAAGCGGCCACCCGGTTTTCGGGGGAAGGGGAAAAACTGCTCTCGGGACTGGCGTCCATGGAACAGGTTCATGCCCTGCGCTTCCGGAAAATCCAGGACGGTCTGCCCTCCGCCGAACCCGGAGAGATGACGGAGGAAAAGGACGACTATCTCCGGATGCTGACAGGGGACCGTATCTTCACCCCGGAAGCGGAGATGGAGAAACGGGACACCTACGGCGACATCCTTGAAAAGGCCATCACTGTGGAAAAGAACTCCGTCTTTTTCTACACGGCGGTGAAGGATACCCTGGCGCAGAAAATGGACGTCGAGGCGGTGGATCTCCTGATCAGGGAGGAGATCGGCCATTTCCAGTCTCTCACCGATGCCCTCCAGAGGTGGCGGGAGCGAAAGGGAGAGGTCTAGCCCGGGGCGGCCTTCCGGTTCGGGGAGGATTCCGTGAAGGCGGAAGTGAAGGATTCCCGGTTCGCGCAAACTTTTGCCCAGGGAAACCTCTACAGGCTGCTCATCAGGGGCCGCACCGGAAAGAAGAACCCCAGGCTCGCCATGCCGTTCCTCAACCCCGAGGCCAGGGTCGCGAAGACCATGAGCCGGCCGGGGTACCATACCTTTGACGACGGAAACCTCAAAGATATCGAATAACACTCTCAGCGGAAAGAGATGATCCCATGTTCGAAGCGTCCTATTCCATTCCTTACGCCGGCATAGGCCCCGACGGCCGCATGAAGCTCCCGGTGCTGCTCGACATCCTCCAGGACATGGCGGACCGAGACACCCACCGCATGGCCATGACCGTGTCGGACCTGCTCCCGAAGGGAGTGAGCTGGGTTATGCGAAGGTACCGGGTCACCGTGGAGCGGTACCCGGAGTACGGAAGCACCCTTACGGTGAAGACCTGGCACGAACCCCGGAGAAATCTCCATTCCCTCCGGGCCTTTTCGGTGACCGATGAAAAAGGACCGGTGGCCTCGGCGGAAACGAGCTGGATCCTCATCGACCTGGAGCGGGGGCGCCCTCTCAGGCTTGACCGCCACACCACCCCCCGCTACGTGGAGGAGAGCCGCCCGGTGACGGTGGAATTTCCGGATCTGCCTTCCACGGAAGACTGGGAGGACGAGCGCCCCTTTTCCGTCCGCCGGTGGGACCTGGACCGAAACAACCACGTGAACAACGCGGTCTACTTTTCCTGGGCCGCCGAGGCGGTGCCCGAGGAGACCGCGAAAGACTGTTCCCTCGTGCGGGTTGACGCCGAATACCTCCGGCCAACGGAGGGTCGGGGGAACATCCTGGTCCGGACTGCCCGGCATGAATCATCAGAAGCGGAAATGTCCTACATTCATTCCATCGTCGGCCCCGAGGGAGACGAGAAGGCCCGGTTCCTCACCCTGTGGAAAAAGACTCCCTTTTGAAAAAAGGAGTGATTTTATTTGGGGCGGGGTTCGCCGACCGGCCATGGCGCATTTCCGGTTCGCCATGTCGTGGCGGCACAGGGAACTTTTCAGGGATGGTGTAAAAAATGTAAAGATGTGTTCATTTTATTGTCATGCGTTTTGTATGAAAAGTTCACGGCTTTCATGCCCAGACCCTTTACCAGGGCGCATTTGCAAAGGGGTCAATGGATGGTATAATCTCCTCTATTCTCCCGGCCCGGAAGTCTGAATCTTCCCTGTTCGCCGGGGTCCGGCGGAATCATCTGAGCGGGCGGGGAGAAGTTTGCCGGATGTTTGACAGGAATACAATGAAGGGACGTGGTGTGATGCTGAAACAATGGAAACGTGCTGTTCTTGCCTGCCTGGTTCTGTCTGTCCTCCTTGCCCCGGCTGCCTTTGCGGACGGGTATCCCTCCAAAGGCGTGACCCTTGTGGTGCCCTGGGGTGCGGGCGGCGTGACCGACGTAGCCGCCAGGGTGTTCGCCCCGCTGTTCGAGAAGTACCTGGGAGTTCCCGTAGTGATCCTCAACCGCCCGGGAGCTTCGGGAGCCATAGGCACCGAGTATGCCTACGCCAGGCCTGCCGACGGCTACACCATCGTCTTCTCCGCAGAGACTCCGGCCACGTTCCGCATCATGGGCGTGAGCAAGCTTTCGTTTCACGATTTCGAGCCCATCATGCTGCTCTGCCATTCCGAGAAGATCATCGCCGTGGCCCCCGAGTCTCCCTACCAGACCCTCGCGGACTTGGTGAAAGACATCCGGGCCCGGCCCGGCAAGGTGCGGTTTTCCTACAGCGGCGCCGGGGCAAGCGGCCACGTCCAGGCACTTCTGATGATGCAGAAGGGCGACCTTGACTTTTCCGCCACCCCCTTTGGCGGCGGCAATAATGCCCTCCTGGCGGTGCTTGGGGGACAGGTGGACTTCACGTCCCCCAACATCGGGACCGTGAAGGATTATATCGCCTCCGGGAAGCTCCGGGCCCTGGCCGTCTTCGACAGAAAGAAGAGTGCCTACCTGCCCGACCTTCCGCCCATCACCGAGGCCATCCCGGAGATGGAATCCTTCCTGCCCCTGGATTACCCCAACTGCCTCATGGTGAAGAAGGGGACGCCGGAAGACGTGACGGCCATGATCGCCGAAGCGGCGTCGAAGGCCGTGGCAGACCCGAAGTGGAAGGAGTTCCTTGAGAACAACTGGTACGTGGGGCTCGACTCGGTGAGGGGAAAGGACATGCTCTCCTACTGGGATAAGTGGGCTTCCGTGGTCGGGTGGGTGCTCCAGGATGCCGGGGTGGCGAAGAAGAGCCCTGCGGAGTTCGGCATCCCCAGGCCGTAGCGTCAAAGGTTCGCTTCGGGGTCCCTTCGGAAGGAGGGGCCCCTGTTCCATGAAAGGAAGAAGAAAAAGATGACGAATGCCCGCTCTCCCTGGGCCGGAAATATCCGGCACGGGGTCTTTTTTCTCGCCGTGGCCGCCGTTTTCGGCCTGCAGGGTTTTGCCGTCCACGATGGCGGACAGTGGAGTCTTTCACCAGCCCTCTTCCCCCTGATTCTTTCAGGGGGGCTTGCCCTGCTCTCTTTTGCGCTCATCGGCCAGGCCGTCCTCAGGATCCGCGCCGGGGATGAAGGCCCTTCCCGGAACGGGGGAGCTCCTGTTTCCGCCGTGAGGGCATCCCTGGCCTTTCTCCTGTGCCTTCTCTATGCGCAGGCGCTGCCCCGGGCGGGCTTTCTGCCGGCGAGCGCCGTATTCCTCGCCCTCTTCTGCCTGCTGGTCGGGGAACGGCGACCGGGGGCTGTGGCCGCCCTGTCCCTCGTTTCCCCGGCGGTGATCTACCTGCTGTTCCGCCACGGGCTGAACGTGCTCCTTCCCTAGGAGGCCGGGAAAATGGACATCCTCCTCTCCGTGATTTCCCAGGTGGACTTCACCTTCGTGATGCTGGTTTTTGCCGGGGCCTTCGCCGGACTGTTCGTAGGCGCCATTCCCGGGCTATCCGTCACCATGGCCACGGCGCTGCTGGTCTCCATAACCTTTACCTGGACGGTGAAAAACGCCCTTGCCGTCATTCTCGGGGTGTTCGTGTCGGGGGTCTACGCCGGTGCTGTTTCCGCCATCCTGATCAATATCCCCGGAGCCCCCTCCTCGGTGGTTACCACCCTCGACGGCTATCCCATGGCGAGGAAAGGGGAGGCGGCCCTGGCCCTGTGGGCGGCCACGTTCCATTCCTTTGTGGGGAGCGTATTCGGTTTCCTGGTGCTCATGTTTGTCGCCCGCCCCGTAACGGACTTCGCCCTCTCCTTCACGGCCATGGACTATTTTCTCCTGGCCCTTTTCGGCCTCACCACCATCGGGACGCTGACGGCGAAGAATTACCTCAAGGGAGGCATCTGCGCTCTTCTGGGACTGCTGCTGAGCATGGTGGGCATCGACCCCTTTTCCGGTGCGCCCCGGTATTCCTTCGGCCTGACCGAGCTGCAGGGAGGCATCCCCCTTATCGCCGCCCTCATCGGTCTTTTCGGTTTTGCCGAGGTCCTCGACCAGGTCGCCCGGGGGACCATGAACGCCATCGCCGCACAGGCGGGCAGAATGCGGTATTCCTTCCGGGAAATGATCCGGTACCTGCCCTTGTCGCTCCGCTCGTCGGTCATCGGGACCTTCATCGGCGCCCTTCCCGGGGCGGGAGGGCCGGTGGCCTCCATCATCGCCTACGACCAGGCCAGGAAGTCGGTGAAAAATCCCGCCCGGCCCTTCGGCGAGGGAGCGGTTGAGGGGGTCATCGCCAGCGAGGCGGCCAACAACGCCTGCATAGGCGGAGCCCTTATCCCCATGCTTACTCTGGCCGTTCCCGGGGATGCCGTCACGGCGGTCATCCTGGCGGCTTTTTACGTCCACGGCCTCCAGCCGGGTCCCCTTCTGTTCGTCCGGACGCCGGAACTGTTTTCCGTGGTGCTCGCCGCCGGTTTTCTCGCCTGTTTCGCCATGCTCGTGCTGGGCATGACGGTGGTTCCCCGCCTCTCGGGCATCGTTCTGGTCCCCAAGCGGATCCTCATGCCCCTGGTGACGGTCCTCTGCGTAGTGGGAACCTACGCCGTGAACTCGAGCATGTTCGACGTGGGGCTCATGTTCTGCTTCGGCCTTGCGGGGTTCCTGATGAGGGGCAGGGGATATCCGGCCGCACCGCTGGTGCTCGGCCTCGTGCTGGGAGAGATGATGGACTCGAACCTCCGGAGGGCGGTGAACATGGCAATGGCCGGAGACAACGTTTTCCTGGAGCTGTTCGGCCGTCCCTCCAGCGTGGTGCTTTCCCTCATGGTGGTTTTTTCCGTCCTTGCCGCCGTTCCGGCGGTGAAGGAGCGTGTCGGCGCGGCAGCCTCCCGTCTTCTTTCTGTCTTCGGATCGGGCAGGTGACGGAAAGTACGCGGGGCCGCTCCCGGGCGGCCCCGATTTATTCCAGGACGGCTCCTTCGTCCAGAAGGGTTTTCCTGAGAAGATCCCGGTCGAGCTCCCGGGGGAGACCGCCGGAACGGAGAGCGAGCCGGGCTGCCGTCCCCGCTGCGTGACCGGTGGCGAGGCACTGTCCCATGACCCGGGAGGAGGCGTAGGCCGCAGGAGTGACGGAGATGTTCCTTCCAGCGGCGAGGACGTTGTCCATTCCCCTGGGGAGGAGGGAACGGTAGGGGATGGTGTAGTCCTTTCCGCTCCACCGGTAGACGAGGCTGTTTCGTTCCCAGTCGTGGTACTCCATGGGCCAGGAACCCACGCAGACGCTGTCGGAAAAAAGCCGACCCTCCATGATGTCCTCTTCCGTCAGGGTATAGGCGCATTCCGTCCGCGAGGCTTCCCTGACCCCAAGGGCGGGAGCGATGCAGGACAGGACGGCGTTTTCAAATCCCGGAACGTATTTCCGGAAGAACCGGGCGTTTTCCAGGACCTTCTCCCTTCCTCCCGTCAGTCCCCGGGTGACGTCCCCGGAGATGGAGGTGTCGGCCCTGACCCAGTTTGCGTTCACTATGGCGGCCGTGCCGCAGGGAAGGACTGTGAGAACGCCGTTGCCCCGCTCCTGGGTGATGTCGCCCTTCGCACGGGCCTCAGCCATGAGGGAAGCGATCCGGTCCTTGGTGACGGTCCTGGCCGTTTCTCCGTCCACGCCGTCCATGCGGAAGACCATGGTTCCCGCCTGGAGTTTCCCTCCGCCTGGGGAGAGAACGGCGCCGGAGGGGGCAAAGGGTGCGAGAAGGGCCTTTCCCGCTGCATCGACAGCGATTTTGGGCAGAATGACCGTCCGTTCGCCCGACTCGGTGTTGACCGTTTCAACGGAAAGGAGCCTTTCCCCGTCGAAGGAGGCCCCGGTGACGAGGGTCGAAAGGCGGAGATCCGTCCCCGTGCGGAGAACCATCCTGTCGAGGGCGCAGGCAAGAAGCTCAGGGTCGCAGATGTCGCTCCTGTGGGTATCCCGGTTCACACCTTCGTCCAGCCCTCCGAGGGACTTCAGTTCCCCGGCGAGGGCGTCCCGGGCTCCCCCCGAGATCTTGCGCCGCTCCCCGATGGAAGAGTAGCACCCGCAGAGGGTGCTCACCAGTCCGTTGGTGGCCGTTCCGCCGAGACGTCCCGATTTTTCCGCCAGGACGACCGAAATTCCCGGGGCCGACGCGGCCCATGCCGCCGCCGCTCCGGCGGAGCCGCCGCCGAGAACGAGAATGTCGCAGGTCAGGGTGGAGGAAACTGTTTTCACGGGCATCTCTCTCCGTTCGTTGACGTTTTTTCTGCAACCCTTCCCGGCTTGGGAACAGGGGATACATTCCGGTCCCGGAAAGGGAGAAAGGTTTCTGTTTCATAAGAAAAATGAATTCCATGAAACGGCTTTTTGTACTATGATAACAGATCATGTGCCTAAATCCGCAGGCAGCGAGAGCGTTACCGGGGATCGCTCGGCCCGGGCGCTGCCCCCCAGGGGATATCTCCGCAAGGAGCGCGGAGCGAGATCTCTTCGCCCCTGGGGGGCGAATTCACCTTATGCCCGGCGACACTCCCTCTGCCTGAAAAATTAGCGGATTTAGGTCTGCACCCCCCGCCCAAGCGTTCCCCGGTGACGACGGGCAGACGCTCATGAAGAGGGCCGACACAGCCATTCTACGAGGCAAAACGGGCGGGGAAGAACACCTGGCGCCGCTGGACGGGGTTCCCCCTGTTCCGTCAGCGGGTAAATTTACCGGAAGAAAGGATGAATAATCATGTTTCCGTCATTCAGCTATGAAATGCCCACCAGGGTGGAATTCGGCCGGGGGGTGGCGCTCCGGACAGGGGAGGAGGTCGGAAGGATCGGCGGAACGCGGGTCCTGATCATCTCCGACCAAGGAGTCCGCGGGGCGGGACTTCTCGACCGCGTCACGGAGAGCCTTGACCGTGCGTCCGTTTCCTGGGACCTGTTTCTCGACGTGGAACCCAACCCGAAAGACCGGAACGTCCATGCAGCGGCTGCCGTAGTGTCCCAAACGGGAGCGGACTGTCTCGTGGCTGTGGGGGGAGGCAGCCCCATTGACTGCGCCAAGGCCGTGGCCATCGTGGCTGCGGCGGGCGGAAAAGTCAGGGAATACGAGGGACGGTTCAAAACCTCCGCCCTCCCCCTTCCGATCATTGCCGTGCCGACCACGGCGGGAACGGCGAGCGAGCTGACCTTCGGCTCCGTCATCACCGACACGGCGGCGAAATTCAAGTTCACCGTCAAAAGCCCCCTGCTGGCCCCGAAGGCGGCTCTGGCCGACCCTGAAATGACGGCCACCATGCCGAAGAGCCTCACCGCATTCACGGGGATGGACGCCCTGACCCACGCCATCGAAGCCTATACCTGCCGGGCTGCCACGCCGTTCTCCGACGCTCCCGCCATCGTGGCCATGGAACTCATAGGCAGATACCTCCGCAGGGCCTGGGAGGACGGTTCCGATATGGAGGCCCGGGAGGGGATGCTCCTCGGAAGCCTCCTTGCGGGAGTGGCCTTCAGCCATTCCGACGTGGCGGCGGTCCACTGTCTCGCCGAAGCTCTGGGCGCCATGTACGACGCTCCTCACGGGGCCTGCAATTCCATAGCCCTTCCGGCCATAATGGAGTTTTCCATGGATGCCTGCGTGGACCGGTATGCCCGGGTTGCCGCCTGTCTCGGCCAGGCTTTCTCCACTCCCCGGGAGGGGGCGGAAAAGGCCGTGGAAGAGGTGAAGAGAATGGCCGTGGACCTTGAGCTGCCCTCCCTTTCGGTTTTCGGCGTCAGGGAAGAGGATTTCGACGAAATCGCCGCGAAATCGGAGGCCAACTCGTCGAATCCCGACAATCCGAAGATCATGAAAAAGGACGACTACATCGCCGTGCTGAGAAAGCTGACCTCAGTGTAGGGCTCGGCCGGTCTCCCCCGTTCCGGCCGCTCCGCGATCCCTTTACCGTGGGCCCTGGAGGCCGCCCTTCAGGATTTTCGTGGTCCTTCGGCGACCCGGCCATTGCCCCCCGTTACCGCACAGGACGGCGATGCGGCGGCTTTCCGGCCACGATGCGAGTCCGACGCCTGAAAGGCCGGGAATTCCGGTGGCGCCGAACATGTTTCTGTACCGGCTCATGCGGAGGGGCGCTGCCCTGTCCGTGCCGGGAGGGAGGGGGTCCGCCGTCGCTGTTTTTTCAGGGAGAGAACGGCCCCCTCCGCTTCATGCCGGTCCTGTGCGTCAAGAAGAAGAGCCGTCCTGTCCAAAAATTTCCGGAGGGTTTCCCCGAGAGGAAGAACGGGGAGCCTGGGAAGGCTCCCCTGGAAAGCAAACATGCCGGATGTTCCCGGATGTTTTTCCGCCACGGCAGGAATTACCTCTTGGGCGGTTCCCACCGCTTCGCCATGTTCTGGGTCAGGCGGTCGATGACGATG
Source organism: Aminivibrio sp. (assembly GCF_016756745.1). Classification (NCBI taxonomy): domain Bacteria; kingdom Thermotogati; phylum Synergistota; class Synergistia; order Synergistales; family Aminobacteriaceae; genus Aminivibrio; species Aminivibrio sp. Next base: position 13,786 of record NZ_JAESIH010000064.1, on the reverse strand, counting down.
GCAAGGAACACCACGCTCATGCCCGCTTCGAACCCCCTTCCCACGTCGATGCGGTTGATGGAGAGCAGGACTTCCTGCCCGAGGCCCCGGGCGCCTATCATGGAGGAGATGACGACCATGGCCAGGGCCATCATTGTGGTCTGGTTCACGCCGGCCAGGATGCTCGGCATGGCGAGGGGAAGGCGCACCTCCCTGATGAGCTGCCAGCGCGTGGCGCCGTAGGCCAGGGCCGCTTCCTCAACGGGCTTGGGAACCTGGTTCAGCCCGAGGGCGGTCAGCCTGATCACGGGAGGAAGGGCATAGATAAGAGTGGCGAGGACGGCGGGGACCTTGCCGAGGCCGAAGAGCATCATCGCCGGTATAAGGTAGACAAAGCTCGGCATGGTCTGCATTCCGTCCAGAAGCGGCCGGAGAACGGCGGCGACCGGCCGCATTTCCGCCATGAGCACGCCGACGGGCAGCCCGATGATCAGTGCCATGATAACGGCGGTGATGATAACCGAAAGGCTTTCGACCGCCATTGCCCAGAGACCGAACATGCCGATGACAAAGGGCAGGGATGCCAGGATCACGGAGGAAATGAGCTTTTTCGAGGAATACCAGCTCATCAGAAAGACACCCGCTATGTATGCCCACCACGGAATGAACGTGAGAACCGAGTTGACTCCGAGGAGGAACGAGAGTATCCCGTCGGAAATGGAATCGAAAAGGGGGGCGTGGGCCTCGATGAGATTGTCGATGAAGTCATTGACCGCGCCGGCCACGTGGTACCGAAAAGCTTCAGGAAACATGGGATGCTCCCTCCTTTCCTGCCTTGTTTCTGGCCAGGACCTCCTCGGCCCGCCTCATCTGTTCCCGTTCGTCGCTGACGAACCGCATGACGTAATCATCTGCCGGGTTCGCTATGACCTCGTCGGGAGACCCTACCTGGACGATCTCTCCCTTTTTCATGATGGCCATGCGGTCTCCCATGCGGAGCGCCTCGGAAAGATCATGGGTCACGAAAAAGATGGTCTTGTGCACCGCCTTCTGAAGATGGATCATCTCGTCCTGCAGTTCCCGCCGGATGAGGGGATCGAGACCGCTGAACGGCTCGTCCATGAGCAGGATGGGTGCGTCCATGACAAGCGCCCGGGCGATTCCCACCCTCTGGCGCATGCCGCCGCTCAGGGAGGCGGGGTAGTACTTCTCCCATCCCTTGAGGCCGACCTTGTCGATGGCGTCCGCTGCCTTTCCCATTCTGCTTTCCTTCTCTTCTCCCCTGAGCTTCAGGCCGAAGGTGACGTTCTGAAGGACCGTGCGGTGGGGCAGCAGACCGTAGTGCTGGAAGACCATGGCGATTTTTTCTCTCCGGAAATTGACGAGCTGCCGCTTGTTCATGGCTGTCACGTTCTCGCCGTTGATGATGATTTCTCCGGAGGTGGGTTCCACGAGACGCAGCAGGCACCGGATAAGGGTCGACTTGCCGCTGCCTGAAAGGCCCATGATGATGAACGTCTCGCCCTGCCTGATTTCCAGCGAAACGTTTTTCATCGCCACGACGGCGTCCTCTCCCCTGTCAAGTTCCTCTACGAGCTCTTCGTTCTCCACGTCCGCCGAGGAGACGGTCATGCCCTTTTTCCGGGTGTAGATTTTCCACAGGTCCCGGATCAGAATGGCCTCAGTGCCCGGCGCAGCGCCTGCGCTGAAGTCCTGCTGCGATGGGGCGTCCAACTATTTCTCCTCCTTCAGCGCAGCGGTGATTTTTTCGGCCACGTCGGAGGGGACCCAGGATGTCCAGACATCCTCGAAGTTCCGCAGGAACCAGATGGCCGCCTGCCGCGTATCGGCCTTCGTCTCGAACATGAAGGCGAGGACCTTGTTGTTCTGCTCAAGGGTCGTTCCGTAGTTCTTCAGAAATGCCGCGATGTCGGGGTTGGCCTCCACGAACTTCGCGTTGGCGACCACGAGGACCCGGACGGAAGGAATGGCGCAGGCGTACAGATTCTCGTCGTTCCAGAGCTTTTCATCGTAGGGAGGCTCTTCGAGCCTGGTCATGTCAAGAAGTCCCATGACCCACGTAGGCTCCCAGTAATAGGCCAGGATCGGCTGACCCCGGTCGTACGCCCTCTTGATGGCCGTGGAGAGGGCGGTCTCCGAGCCCGCGGAAAAGGCGTCGTACTGTTTGTCGAGCCCATAGCCCCTGATTTTCATCTCGTTGATGGACGTGACCTTCCAGCCCGCCGGTCCGTTGAAAAGACGGCCTTTCTTCGGGTTTTCCGGATCCTTGAAGAGTTCCCAGTACTTCGGAAGGTCGGCCACTGATTTCAGGTCCGGTGCGACCGGCTTGATTCCCCGGGCTTCGTCTCCCTTGATGATATAGGTGGGAACGTACCAGCCCTGGGGAGCGTCGGGGAAGTTCGTCCCGAGGCTGACCATTTTGCCGCCGGCAGTTGCTTTCTCCCAGAAATCGAGAAGGTTGTCGACCCAGCCTTCCATGGAGAAGTCGGCATCTCCGCGCTCGATGCCCATCATTCCCGGAAGGGACTCGGCGAAGATGAAGTCCGTCTCTTTGCCGTATCCTTTCTCGATGATGTAGGCGGCGATGCGGTTGTGGACCTGGACGCTGTCCCAGCTGAAGTCCACCAGCGTCACGGGACGGGCTGCTGCCGCTCCGGGAGTAACGGTGAACAGGCAAAATACGGCAAGAATAAGCGCAATAGCGGTTCGCATTTTCATGCAAACACCTCCTGGTTGGATTGTGGTATTGGATGCTGGCAATGGAATGACATCCGCAGAGAAAAAAAGAATTGTTTTTCCACCGGGGGACGCGATGTTATCTGATTAAAACGCAAGGCGCACAATTTGTCAAGATAGACAATTCTGCATTGTATATTTTTTCTCCCGGTAGGCGCTGGGCAGGGTTGGGGGTATACTTGTTTCCTGAGCTATTTTTTCAAGGGGGGTTGAGATATGAGAAATATTGTGAACGGTTTGAAGGGGTATCATGACCGGGGGATGGAGTTTCTTTTCAGGCTGATCGACGAATGCCCGGACGACCTCTGGACCCGGAAGGGCGGCGGGTTTTTTTTCTGGCAGCAGGTGTACCATGCTTTCTTCTGCGTGGACTATTTCCTTCTCCCGCCGGACGGGGAGATGGTGGAAAAACCCTTCGGACGGGCCGTGGCCATGTTCAGCGAAGTGCCCCCGGCGCCTCCATCGAAGGAGACCGTGAAGGAATTCGGCGTCGCCATGAAGAAAAAGGCGGACGAGTGGATCGCTTCCCTCGACGACGAGTCCCTTGCACTCAGGCATGAGGGAATGACGGCCCGGAAGAAGGCGGAAACGTGCAACGGCGCTGTTTTTGCCTCCCTGTGCGGGCATACTATGTACCATGTCGGCTGCCTTGATTCGGTGCTCCGGGAACATGGCCTGAAGGGAGTCTACTGATCCCGGACGGACTGCGGGACCTGTTCCGGAGGGCAGACCCGCCCTGGTGTGATGAACCCCGGTCCTGCTGGGCCGGGGTTTTCCTTATCTGCCCGCAGGCGAACGGAAATGTACGGAGAGGAGGAGTATGATGACCGACCCCCTGTGTGTCTTCGGCCCGGACAGGTATGCTCTCGGCCTGCTTGCGGTCCTCGTGTCGGCCGCCTCGGTCCCGGCGTCCCAAGCGAGCACCGGTGACGCTCCCCGCTGCCTGCGGATTTAGGCTTGACTGACCGGCGCCTTGACAAAACGAATTCATCGAGGCTATAGTAGAGACGAAGGGGACCTTGAAAAAGCAGAATATTCTGCGCATTTTGTTAATGCGTTCAGGGTGTTTTGCCCCACATACATGCAACAGGTGTACCTTCTACCGGGGAAGCTCCTCTTTCCCGGTTTTTTTTATTCTTCGCACCACACTTTCACCAGAATACGGAGGGAATAACATGGCGAAGCCGATAATTGCGCGGTGGGAATGGAGGACCTTCGGGGCGGGATTCGACGAACCGGAGGAAAGGATACGGAAGTTCGAGCAGGGCAATTTCAAGGAGAGCGAAGAAGTGTACGTGCTCTCGAAGAACAGCGACGAGAACGTGAAGGTCCGGGACGACCTTCTTGACATCAAGTCCCTGCAGGAAGTGAACGCTGACGGTCTCGAACAGTGGTTCCCGGTGCTGAAAGCCGGATTTCCCGTCACCGTGGAGGACCTGAAGAATGTTTTCGGCTATTTCAAGGTTCCCGAGCCCATTTTCGGACGGAAGAAATATACCTTCGATCAGTTCCTGAACGAAATAGTCCGCCCCAACCAGAATCTCCGTCTCGTCCAGGTGAAGAAGAAGCGGCATATCTACGTCATCAACGGGGCAGTCACCGAGATCGCCGAGACAGAATTCGACGGCGTGGCACTCAGGACCATCTGCGTGGAGCACGAGGATCCCGAAGTGGTGATGAAGACCGTCCGTGAGCTCGGAATGGAAGACCTGCCCAACATCAACTATATCCAGGCGATGAAAAAGACCGTGGGGATGGCGTGATTCCATGGACACCGTGAAGGCAGTCATAGACGTCGGCACCAATTCCATCAAGTTTCACGTCGCCCGTAAAAAGGCGGACGGGGCCCTTGAGACTGTGCTGGACCAGAACGACATCGCCCGCCTCGGCGAGGGGCTCAGGGAGACGGGGGTGATCGCGCCGGAAGCCCTTGAAAGGAACGCCCTCTCCGTGGCGGCTTTCGCCGAAAAAGCCAGGGAGCTCGGCGCTGACCCCGTGGTGGTGGGCACCATGGCCCTTCGGACAGCCAAAAATGCGGAAGCTTTCGTGAAACGGGTGAAGGAGCTCACAGGTCTCGACGTGAGAGTCATTTCCGGCGAGGAAGAGGCGAGGCTGTCTTATCTCGCCGTTCTTTCCGGACTTCCCCCCGCAGGGGGAGAGATCGTCACCTTCGACACGGGCGGGGGAAGTACCGAATTCGTCTACGGCAGGGGCGCGGAAATGCTCCGGAAATTCAGCGTTCCCCTGGGAGCGGTGCGAATCACCGAGGAATTCCTCGCCGACGATCCCGTGCGCCCGGGCTCGGTGGATGCGGCGGTGAAGGAAATTCGCGCGAGTCTCATCGGCGGAGGGGTCAGCGGATCCCCCGAGATGATCGTGGGCATGGGCGGAACGGTCACGAGCCTGGCGTCCATCAAGTTCAAAATGGAATCCTACGATCCCGATGTGGTCCAGGGGTCGGTCCTTACCCTGGCGGAGCTGAAGGACATGGCCGCCATGTTCGCCTCCATGACGCTGGAGGAGCGGAAAGGCGTGACGGGATTGCAGCCGAAGCGGGCTGATGTTATCCTTGCCGGGACATGCATCGTCTGTACCATCCTTGAACTGCTCGGCGCCTCATCGTTCACCGTGAGCGACAGAGGCCTCCGCCATGGGCTGATCTACGAACTTTTCAGCAAATAGGGGAATTCGCCCGGAAAATTGAATGGGGGGCAGGGAAATTCCAAAAAACTCTCAGGAGGTGTTTTTTCATGAAACGAACCATTGCCGTTCTGTGCATCGCGAGTCTCGCCGTGCTCGGGGCCTCGGCCGCCTTCGCAGCCTACCCTGAAAAGCCCATCAAGGTCGTGAACTATGTGGGGCCGGGAGGCCTCATGGACGTGACCAGCAGGAAATTTGTCTCCATAGCGAAGAAATTTACAGATGCAACCTTTGTCGTTGAAAACAAGCAGGGTGCAGGCGGGCTGGTTGGGATGCAGGCGGTGCTCGAGCAGCCCGCCGACGGATACACCGTCTTCGCCGCCACCACGTCCAACATCGCCAAGGTGCTGTCCTCCAAGAAAAGCGTGGACGAGTTCATCTGGGGATTCGAATGGATCGCCATGCTCATGAAGGACCCCGAATGCCTTATCGCCGCCAAGGACAGCCCCCTCAACACCTGGGAAGCGGTCTTCAAGGATGCCCAGGAGAAAAAGGGTTCCCAGATATGGGTCGGCCCCGCCGCAGGGGGCAACGATCATCTCATGGCCATGAAGGTGTGGGACAAGACCGGGATGACCGCAAAGTGGATTCCCTACAGCACCGGGCCCGAAGCGATGATGGGCCTGCTCAGCGGCCAGGGTGCGGTGTACGTGGGCAACCCCGCCGACATCGGCGGACGGGAAGGTTTTACCATCGTCGCCATTGCCCGCAAGGAGCGTTCCCCGAAGTTCCCGGACGCTCCCATCTTCACGGAACTGGGAATACAGGGGCTCGAAGACGAGGCCATGTGGCGGGGCTTTGCCATGAAGAAGGGGTCCCCCGAAGAAGCCATGGCCTGGTGGGAAGACCTTCTGAAAAAAGTGGCCGCCGATCCCGAGTGGAGGGAATTCCTGGAGAAGGATGGCATCGACGTGGTGGACTACGGCCGTCCCGAGTTCACCGCCCAGGTAAAGAAGGACATCGAGGACGCGACTCACTACCTCAGGCAGTACGGTCTGATCAAGTAGGCCTTTTCGAAGGCCGAAGAGGGATGCCCCCGGGGCGTCGTCAGTGAAGGCGGCGCCTCGTTTTCTTTACTGGAGGCCGGTTCTATGGACCGCAGTCGAAACTGCCCGGGGAGGTGGAAACAGGTGGAAGAAATGCTCGTTTTTCTTGCAGAAAGCAGAGGACTGCTCCTCTGGGCCACCGGGTTGATCGCGGTACTGGCTATTGCGTGGTCTGCCGCAGGCAAGGGGCATTTCGCCCCGTACCGGGGCCGGATTCTCATTTGCCTCGCTCTTTTGTATCTTTCTTTCGTCTTTTTCTTTCTGTCCTTCGGTCTCGAGGAGATCGAGGCGGTAGGGAGCAGCGCACGGACGGCGCCGAGGCTCTGGTCTGCGGGACTGGCCCTCTTCACTTTCGATCAGCTTCGCAGGACTCTCCAGGGACGGGCTCCCAAAGACCCGGAAAGCGGGGACATCCGCCGGGTTCTCGTCGCCGCCATCGTCGTCGCCTTTTCCCTCTGGGGCATGGATGTGGTAGGGTATTACATCTCTTCAGGTGTCATGCTCCTTGTGCTCTGCGTTCTTCTCGGCGAAAAGCGGCTCTTTGTAATCCTCTCCCTGGCCGGGGGATGGGTGCTGTTCTCCTGGGTTGTTTTTTACCGGATGCTGAACCTCGACCTGCCTTTGGGGCTTTTTTTCTGACAGGGGGGCTTTCTTATGGACGCAATATCTCATCTTTTCGAGGGACTGGAAAGCCTCATGGGGCCCATCCCCCTTCTCGTAATCGCGGCAGGGGTTGTCGTGGGCATTCTGGGCGGGGCCATGCCGGGGATCTCTCCTTCCATGGCGGTTGCCCTTCTTTTGCCCTTCACCTTCGGCATGTCGCCGTCCATGGGGCTCGTCATGCTCTGTGCCATCTACCTGGCGGCGAACTACGGCGGGTCCGTCACGGCGGTGATGATCAACACACCGGGGACTCCGTCGGCCGTGGTGACTTCCTTCGACGGATATCCCCTCACCCGGAATGGCCAGGCGGGAACGGCCCTTGGTATTTCCCTCGTCGCCTCGGTAGTGGGAGGGTTCGTCGGTATTGCCATTCTCGTCCTCTTTTCCGCACCGCTGGCAAAGTTTGCCCTGAAATTCTGGCCTGCGGAGTACTTTGCGCTGGGCATCCTTGGATTGTCGACCATCGCCTCCCTCGGGGGCGGGCGATGGCTCGAGTCCTTCATCGCCGTCCTGCTGGGACTCCTGCTGAACACCATCGGCCTGGACCCTCTCAGCGGCGTCAGCCGGTACACATTCGATGTGCTTCGGCTGTATGACGGCTTTTCCTTTATCCCGGTCCTCATCGGCCTCTTTGCCCTGAGCGAGGTCTTCTCAGGCATTGAATCCGGGGAGATTGCCCGTCCTCCACTTGTACCCGACAAGGGGAAGTCGCCCTGGCCGACTCTCCGTGATTATCTGAAGCTCAAGTACTCCATGCTCCGGGCGGGAATTCTTGGAACGGTTATCGGAATCTTTCCGGGTGCCGGCGGGACCATAGCTTCCTTCATCGCCTACGACGTGGAAAAGCGCCTGAGCAAAAATCCCGCCGAGTTCGGTCAGGGAGCTCCAGCAGGCGTTGCGGCGGCGGAGGCGTCCAACAGCTCCTCCGTGGGTGGGGCGCTGGTTCCCCTGCTGACTCTGGGAATTCCCGGAAGCTCGTCGGCGGCTGTGCTCATCGGTGCTCTCATGATCCACAACCTCCAGCCCGGGCCCGAACTCTTCACCAAGCACCCTGAAATCGTGTATACCCTTTTCTCCAGCCTCCTGCTGGCCAATGTGTTTATATTGGCCCTCGGGCTGCTGGGAGCCCGGCTCTGGATCAAGGCTGCCCTCATACCGAAGAGGCTCCTGTATCCCCTCATTTTCGCCTTTTCCTTCATCGGGAGCTACGCTGTGCGGTCCTCCGTGTTCGACGTGGGGGTCTGCCTCGTTTTCGGCCTGGTGGGATGGCTTCTCTCACGGGCGAAGTTCCCCGTGTCCCCGGTGGTTCTCGGAATGATCCTCGGCACCATGATCGAGAAGAACCTCAGGGCGACCCTCATGATGGGAGGATTTTCCCTCTTCGTGCAGAGGCCTCTTTCCCTGACCCTGCTGCTTCTGGCCTTCGCCTCGGCGGCTGTGCCCGTGCTGCGGGAGCGTAGGGCGGCCCGGAAGGGAACGCTGTGAGCTCCCATCTTTTTTCGTACATCAATATCCTCGGCGGCCTGGCCCTCTTCCTCTACGGTGTGGAAGAGACCTCGGTAGCCTTCGGATCGGGCTTCGGGGGGAAATCCAAGGACCTCCTGGTACGGTTTACCCGGAAAAAACCCCTGGCCTTTCTCTTCGGCGTGCTGCTCTCCGCCGTGGCCCAGGGGAGCACCGTGGCCACATCCTTCGCCATCGGCTTCGTGGACGTGGGCATGCTCTCCTTTGCAGGCTCCGTGGTGGTCATGATGGGGGCCAGCGTGGGCGGCACCTTCGTGACCTTCCTGCTCAGCCTCGACATCGCCGCCTTCTCCCCCCTGCTCTTTGCGGCGAGCCTCCTCATGGTCCGGTTCGGGAGAGGGAAAACCTACAGGATCGGCAACATGCTCCGGGGACTCTCCCTGGTGCTCCTGGGAATGTTTGTCCTCAAGCTCGGGGTGGGGCCCCTCCTTTCCACCCGTGGATTCGCGGAGCTTGCCGCCAACGCCGGGGCAAACAGCCTCCTGACGGGGCTGGCGGCCTTCGCGGCCACGGCGGTCCTGCAGAGCAGCTCCGCCGTCATGGCCCTGGCGGTGACCCTTGCCACCTCCGGCGCCATGCCCATGACTGCGGTCCTCCCGGTGATTTTCGGCGCCCATGCCGGCTCCTCGGTGACGGTGCTCATCGCGGGACTTTCCGGCAAGCAGAACGCCCGAAAGCTCGGAATCTGCACCTTCGTCTACAAGGTACTCGGTGTCCTCATCCTTATGCCCGCCCTTCCCTGGCTCCAAAACCTGCTCTCCGGAGCGGCGGGGGGGCTTGCCGGAAAGATTGTTCTCGCCCAGGGGGGAGTGAGCCTCTTCAATGCCCTCGTCTTCTATCCCTTCGCCGATGCCCTGGCCCGATTTTCCGGCGCCATTGCCGAAAGGACGGGGAGGGAGCGCCTGGCTGCCCCGGTCTATCTCGACGAGGATCTGCTTGAAATTCCGTCCCTGGCCATCCTTCTGCTTTCGAAAGAGATGATCAGGCTTGCGAACTACATCGAAATGTACTGCCAGGTTCTCTTCGTGTCAGCCCCGAACGGGGACAGGACCTTCCAGGAACTGCCCGGGGCCATCCGGGAGCTTTCGGAGGCCTGTGAGGAGTACATGTATGGCATACACATCCCCTCGGACGACGATCTCCTCCGGGAAACCTACTCCACGGTGTCCTATTCTATGGTATCCTTCCGTCAGATGGCGAAAATTCTCTCCGGGGAACTGCGGCTTCTTGCCGAAGCGGGGGTGGGAGCCCAGCTCGCCAGGGAACTCGGGCAGGATACGTGGAACGAACTTTCCAGGGTGGCCATGACGGACATCCGGCTCGCTCTGAGGGCCTTTGCCCTGGCGGACGTGGATTTCGCCGCCGTCGCCGGAAAATATGAACGTGAGTTCGAGGAACTGGACAGGAGAATCCGGCTCCGCCTCGGCGCGGACGCCCTTAACCGCAGGGAGCTTGCTCCTCTCGTCGACTTCCTGTCCCAGATTTTCCTGCTTGTGAAGACCTCCCTTGAGATCGCCAGGGGGGAGGCCTACAGGGAAGGTACGGTATGGAAGTAGTTCAGGAGGTGGAGTTACCCAGTGACCAACAGAAAAAACAATAAATCCATTCAGGCGTTTCTTTACGCGTCCGACAGGGAGCGCATCGTCACCACAGTGATCCGGATGGGGGAGATGGCGGCCGAAGCCCTTCGGGACGCGGTGGATGCCCTTTTCAACCATGACGCTGTCCTGGCCCGGAAAGTCATCCTCAATGACGACTTTATCGACAGGCTGGAGGAGACGGTGGACCAGGAGTGCTTGGGATCCATCGCCATGAGGAGTCCCGGAAAGGAAGAGCTCTGTTTCGTTTTCGGCGTCCTGAAAATCATCACCGACCTCGAACGGATTGGCGATCAGGCCGTGAATATCGCCGAAAAGGCCCTGAAGCTCAAGAATACCGCCGCCTTTCCAAAGAAAGACCGGATCCTTTCCATGCTCGACACCGTTCTTTCCATGTTCCGCCATGCCCTCGAGGCCTTCCGCACCGGCGACAGGGAAGCGGCCTCCGCCCTCTGGAAGCAGGACGACGAGGCGGACGAGATTTACGCCCAGTGCTACGAGGAATTCCTCGCATCGATTATCGCCGGGGCAGCGGAAAATCACGAGGAGGTGGAGCTGTGGACCGCGGAGCTGTGGGCCGCCCGGCACCTCGAACGGGCGGGAGACCACGTGATCAACATCGCGGAGAGGGTCTATTTCATAGTGGAGGGCAAATATTTCCCGAGCAGGGAAGAACGGGAAAAGAACAGAAAAAATGGACGACAGGACCAATCGACGACCGGAACCCTGTAAGGACGCGCTCGAAAGAGGAGCGTCTTTTTTTTTTCCTAAATCCGCTCATTTTTCAAGCAGAGGGAGTGTCGCCGGGCAAAAGGTGAATTCGCCCTCCCCCAGGGGATAATCTCTTCGCCCCTGGGGGAGGGCGCCTGAGGCGAGAGAAACCGACACGGATGTCGGTTTCACAGGCAGGCAGCCGGCGAACGCAGGGAGCCGCGGGACTCGCTTGGGCTGTTGTCACGGACGACAATCTGCACCCCCCGCCCAAGCGAGTTCCGGAGACGCTCCCGCTGATGTGCGGATTCAGGTTTTCTGACCAATATTGACAGATGAGAAAAAAACGCTATAATTTCTTTAGTCAGTATTAGTCAGTAAATCAAGGGGGGAGACACCATGAAGAAAGCGGTCGGAATAGATCTTGGAACAACAAATTCAGTCATTGCAGTCATAGAGGGCGGCACTCCGGAAGTGATCGCCAACGCCGAGGGAGGGAGGACAACCCCTTCGGTGGTGGCCTTTACCAGGGACGGGGAGAGGCTGGTCGGTTCGCTCGCAAAGCGGCAGGCCACCCTCAACCCGGACGGGACCCTCTTCTCGGTGAAGCGGTTCATCGGAAGGAAGTACAACGAAGTGGGGTCGGAGCTGAAGATCGTTCCCTACAAGGTTATCGAGGGACCCAACGGAGCCGTACGGTTTTCCGTGAACGGGAAGGAGTACGCTCCCGAGGAGATCAGCGCCTTGGTGCTGAAGAAGCTCGTGACCGACGCCTCGGCGTACCTGGGAGAGAAGATCACCGACGTGGTCATCACTGTGCCGGCCTATTTCAACGATGCCCAGAGGCAGGCCACGAAAGACGCCGGGACCATCGCCGGGCTCAACGTGCTGCGGGTCATAAACGAGCCCACGGCTGCGGCCCTTGCCTATGGTCTCGAAAAGCAGAAAGAACAGAAGATCATGGTCTTTGACCTCGGCGGAGGCACCTTCGACGTGTCCATTCTCGACATCGGCGACGGTGTGGTGGAAGTGCTGGCCACGTCGGGAGATACCCATCTCGGAGGAGACGACTTCGACAAGGTCCTGGTGGACTGGGTGGCCGACGAGTTCAGAAAGGAAAACGGCATCGACCTCCGGAAGGACAAGCAGGCTCTCCAGCGGCTTTATGAGGGGGCCGAGAAGGCGAAGTGCGAGCTTTCGTCCCGCACGTCCACGGAGATCAGTCTGCCCTTCATCACCGCCGATGCCAACGGGCCGAAGCACCTCAACATGACGGTCACCAGGGCAAAGTTCGACCAGCTCACCGCTCCTCTGGTGGAGCGATGTGTCGGGCCGGTGAAGGATGCCCTTGCCGCCGCGAAGCTCACGGAGAAGGATATCGACGAGGTGGTTCTCGTGGGCGGATCGACACGGATTCCCGCTGTGCAGGATCTGGTCCGGAAGCTTACCGGCGGCAAGCAGCCGAATATGTCGGTGAACCCCGACGAAGTGGTGGCTGTGGGCGCCGCCGTTCAGGCCGGCATAATCAGCGGGGAAATGAAGGACGTGCTGCTCCTCGACGTGATCCCCCTTTCCCTGGGGGTGGAGACCATGGGCGGCGTGATGACGAAACTCATCGAGAAAAACGCCACCATTCCGTGCAAGAAGACGGAGGTTTTCTCCACGGCGGCGGACAACCAGCCCGCAGTGGACATCGTGGTGCTCCAGGGAGAGCGGGAAATGGCGGCGGACAACAGGGTCCTCGGCAACTTCAAGCTCGAGGGGATACGTCAGGCGCCCCGGGGCATTCCCCAGATCGAAGTCACCTTCGACGTGGACGCCAACGGCATTCTGAGCGTAAGCGCCAGGGACCGCGACACCGGCAAGGAGCAGCGCATCACCATCAACGGGTCCACCAACCTCGACAAGGCGGAAGTGGAGCGGATGATCCGGGAGGCCCAGGAACATTCCGCCGAGGACCGGAAGAAAAAGGAACTTGCCGAAGCCCGGAACGACCTGGAGTCCTCCGTCTACCAGCTCGAGAAGATGCTTGAGCAGAGCGGGGCGAATGTGCCGGAAAACGAAAAGGCGCGGGCCCGTTCGCTGGTGGAAGAGGGCAGGGCCGCTCTCGGCAGGAACGATGCATCCCTCGAATCCCTGAAGGTGGCCGCATCCGACGTGAAGCAGATGGTCCAGATCCTGTCGTCCTCGTCCGCCCAGGGGCCGGAACCCCAGCCCGCGTCGTCGGCAAAGGAAGACGACACAGTGGTGGACGCCGAGTTCACCGACGGGTCCGGAGGCGGATGCTGAGGCGTCTGACGCCGTCTTAACGGGAGACGGATTCCCAATCCGGCACAGGGCCGGTCTTTCATAGATAGAAGCCTGCGGGCAACTGCAAATTGCCCGCAGGCTTTTTTGCGGTTATACTGGTATGGAAAATTCCGGAGGTGACCAAATGTCATTGAATTTTACCCCTTTGTCCATAGATATGCGGAATGATTATTCCGCCCTGTTCGATCTCTGTTCCGGCAAAACGTCGGACTATACGTTCGTCAACATCTGGGCCTGGTCCGACGAACGGCAGTACGAGCTTGCCCTGGCCCACGACCTGTTCTGGCCCCGCATAAACCGGCCCTCCCCCGTCTTCTGGGCGCCCGTGGGAAACTGGGAGACCGCCGACTGGGAGGGGATCCTGCCCGAACTTTTCCCGGAAGGGGCGGAGTTCCACAGGGTGCCCGAGGAATTGGCCGCCCTGTGGTCGGAACGCTTCGGAGAACGAATGATCCTGGAGGACCAGCGGTCCGAATGGGAATACGTCTACTCCGTGGA
>NZ_JAESIH010000063.1 GCF_016756745.1 Aminivibrio sp. | reverse complement strand
CCCAGCGAAGGGAGGATCTCGGGGTTGGTCCTCAGAATGACAACAAAGGCGAGATTCTTCGGGCTTCGCCCTCAGAATGACAACAAAGGCGAGATCCTTCGGCCAAAAAGCCGGCCTCAGGATGACAGAACAGACGCCCTCCTGAGCGATAGCGATCGCGGAAGGACCTGGTTCTTGTCATCCTGAGCGAAGCGATCGCGGAAGGACCTGATTCTTGTCATCCTGAGCGAAGCGAAGGATCTCGGGCTTCGCCCTCAGAATGACAACAAAGGCAAGATCCTTCGGCCAAGAAAGCCGGCCTCAGGATGACAAACCGCTTTTGTCATCCTGAGCGATAGCGATCGCAGAAGGCCCTGGTTCTTGTCATCCTGAGCGAAGCGAAGGATCTCGGTCCTGGTCTTTCGTCCCGAGCCCAGCGAGGGGAGGATCTCGGGGTTGGCCCTTCGCCCCTCAAGACCGAGATTCTTCGGGCTTCGCCCTCAGAATGACAACAAGAATGGCAACAAGAATGGCAACAAGAATGACAACAAGAATGACAACAAGAATGGCAACAAGAATGACAACAAGAATGACAACAAGAATGACAACAAGGGGGAGGATCTCGCTTTCGATTCCGGGCTCCCCAAGGGCAAGGTTCTTCTTACCCTGCGCTCGTTAAACCTAAATCCGCAGGTTTTTCAGGCAGAGGGAGTGTCGCCGGGCACAGCGCCCGGGCCGAGAAACCGACACGGATGTCGGTTTCAGGTGCAGTTGTCAAGGACGACAATCTGCACCGGCGGCCCAAGCGAGCACTGGTGACACTCCCCGCTGCCTGCGGATTTAGGTTAAACAGCGCGTCTTGCCTTCTATATGATATTCGTGGTAGAGTGCTTTGGGAAAGATCCAGGCGGCGCGTTTTTTTCGTCCTTCTGGACTGGTTTTCGCAGCCGTTCCGGATAAAGGCGCCTTCTTTTTTCTCTTTGCACTTGTGTTTTTTCGGGGGCGGTGGGTATAATGTCGAGGAACGGAAGATTTTTTCTTCTTCTGATGTCTTGTGTTATTATTTTGCTGCTTGTTTTTTCTTTTTGGGCTGTGCGTTCGAACAAGGCCGCCGGAGCTTTCGAGATCCACAACGTTCTTATGTGCGACGAAGTGGACGACCGGATGCAGCCTCTCGGCGCGGGATCGGTGTTCAGCTACGGCACCAGGCAGTTGTGCCTCTGGTTCGATTATTCCCGGGCTTCCGGCGGTGACGTGGTTCGGGTGCGCTGGTACTACCGGGGGCGGCCGATTCATTCCGAAGTGCTCAGGCTGACGCCTGGCGACGGGGCCAAGGCTTATTGTCTTCTTCTCGAGGACGGCTCCCCTCTTCCCAAGGGTTCGTATTCTATTCGTATTTCAATGTATGACAGGGTTTTTTCGGATCTGCCCTTTGTAATTTCCGAGTGAGCTTTGCCGCTATTCATTTTGCCGCGTTCCGGTCTTTCCGGGCACAGGTTGCCGGACTCCGGAACGGTGGGTTCAGGAAGGGGATGCTTTTTTTCGTGTTTTCAAATCTTTTCATTTCCCGCGCAGTGTTCCAGAGTCCTCCGGGGCCGGGGAACCGGTAATTCAGATCATGTCCGACACCATACTCGAAAACGGATTGAACGGGCAGGAAGCGGATTCGGTCGAACAGGACCTTCCGGCGGTCGCCTCCGGACAGGAGACGGAAACCGAAGCGACGCTCAAGCCCGCCCCGAAACCGAGGTTTACCTTCGGGCACCTTGCCGCCCTCCTGAACCCCGAGCTTCGAAAAATAGCGAAAGAGCTCGGCCTTTCAGGTTTTTCATCCCTCCGCAAGGACGACCTCATCATTGCCATCCTCAAGGCCCAGGCCGAGGAGCTGAATTACAGGTTCGGCGGGGGAACCCTCGAGATCCTTCAGGAAGGGTACGGTTTCCTGAGGCCGAAGGGGTTGCTTCCCAGCGACCATGACGTGTACGTGTCCGCCTCCCAGATCCGCCGGTTCGGTCTTCGGAACGGCGACGTCATCTGGGGCCTGGTCCGCCCTCCGAGGGATTCCGAGCATTACGAGGCCCTGCTGCGGGTGGAGATGGTCAATTTCTCCGACCCCGAGGCGGCGAGGCGGAGGCCCCACTTCAGCGCCATCACCCCCATTTTTCCTGACGAGAAACTGTCCCTGGAGACCGATCCCAAGGAGATTTCCACCCGCCTCGTGGACCTTTTCGCTCCCATAGGAAAGGGGCAGAGGGCGTTGCTCGTGTCGCCCCCCAAGGCGGGAAAGACCACCCTGCTGAAGAAGATTGCCAACGCCGTCACGGTGAACTACCCGGACATCATCCTCATGGTCCTGCTCATCGACGAGCGGCCCGAAGAGGTGACGGACATGTCCCGCTCTGTGGACGGCGAGATCATCGCCTCCACCTTCGATCGTCCCGCCGACGAGCACCTCCGGGTGGCCGGCCTCGCCCTCGAGAAGGCGAAGCGCCTCGTGGAGGTGGGGAAGGACGTGGTCCTTCTCCTCGACTCCATCACCCGTCTCGCCCGGGCGTCGAACCTCGTGGTTCCTCCTTCGGGGAGGACCCTGTCGGGAGGCATGGACCCGGCGGCCCTCTATTTCCCCAAACGCTTTTTCGGCGCTGCCAGGAACATAGAGGAGGGCGGCAGTCTGACCATCATCGGCACCGCTCTCGTTGACACGGGCAGCCGCATGGACGAGGTGATCTACGAGGAATTCAAGGGTACGGGCAACATGGAGCTCCACCTTTCCCGGAAGCTCTCGGAGCAGCGCATCTTTCCCGCCATCGACATCACGAAGTCGGGAACACGGAGAGAGGATCTTCTCCTCGGAGAGGACGAACTGAGCCGCGTGTGGCTTCTCCGGAGGCGCATCATGAACGTGGACGAATCAGGGGCGCTCTCCCTGATCATCGATAAACTGAAACAGTCGGGCACCAACAGGGATTTCCTGCTGACCATAAAGAAGTCGTAAGACGGAGCCGGAATTGACCTCAAAAATTGAAATGCAGAGGAGGTTGAGGAGATGAAGAAAAAAAGAACTTCTCCTTCATCCTATGGAGTCCGCGGAGGTCGTCCGAAGGGTACTTCCCATTCAAGGGGCGGTTCCGGCGGACAGAGAACAGGGCGTTTCGGTTTTATGCTTGTTATTTTATGCATGGTCGGCGCCGCGGTCCTTCTCGCCGTGGGGGCGGGAAACAGGACGGCGGGGGTGGCCTGGGGCGGTCTCTCCGATTCCGACGGCCCGGAGGAGTATGTTCTTCCTTCTTCGGGATTCATCGTGGTGGATATGTCCGGCGTGTACCTTGCCGATGACGGTCGGGAGCTGAGTCACCGCTCCCTGAACCCCAGCGGCCCGTCCGGGGAGAATCGGCCGGCGGAAGCGGCCGCGCGGGAGTGGAGCTTCCCCGACAGGGTCGTGGTCAGCGCAGGAGGCGACGGCGTTTCCGGCTCTCTGTCCGCCAATTCCGGTTTCTCCCGTCTTTCCGGTTTTCGCCTGAAGATGCCGGAACAGCTTCCCGTGTGGGGAGAAGCCTTCGGGCTGTCCGCCGAATCTCTTTCCAACACGGGGATGTCCCGGCTTTCGGGGTTCCGTATCCCGTTGCCGGAAAACCTGCCTGTGGAGTGTCCTCTCTTCGGAACCGGCGGGGCGGACATGGCGAATTCGGGTGAGTTCCGCCTTGGAGCCTTCGCGGTGAGCGCTGCCGCGTCGGAAGCGGCTGCGGCAGGGGAGGTTCCCCCTGACCTTGGAAGCCCGATGCCCGGCAAGATGGAGTCGGACTACGATTCCGTGGTGCTCAGCACCGCTTCGGACGGCAGCAACCTTCCGGCCGAGGAAGACCCGGAGCTGGCGGCGGAAGAGGAGGAAGTGGTGCTCACCGAGGTGAAGCCCCTCTGGAAGGAACATATCGTGAAGGCCGGGGAGACCATGTCCGACATCGCCGTGTTCTACGGCGTTCCCATGAGCGACATCGTGAAGGCCAACGATCTGAAAGACCCCAACAGGCTGTCCGAGAAGCAGCTTCTTCTCATCCCCGACAGCGGCGATGCGGTCGATGCCGTTCTGGAAGAAGTGATGACCAGGAAGGCGCGCGTTCTGGCCGCCCAGGAGAAGGTCGTTCCGGTGAAGGTTACCGCCTACGTGGTGGCCCAGGGTGACAGCCTGTGGTCCATCGCCAACTCGCAGAACCTCGAGATCGACACCCTCTTCGGATGCAACGATCTGAAGAATCCCGACCTTTTGAAGCCCGGGGTGACCCTGCGGATCCCGAACCAGGACGGCATTTTCTATACTATAAAGAAGGGCGACACCCTGGAGAAAATAGCGAAGAGCTACGGTATTCCCGTGGACAGGATCAGGAAGGGCAATGAAGCCGAATCCCTGAATTCCCTGCGGGAAGGCCGCGAAGTGTTCCTGCCGGGCGCCCGGCCTGAAGTCACCGATTCATCCCCGGCCGCGAAGGGCGGGAATGCGAAAAAATCCGCCAGGAGCGGTGTTTCATCCTCATCCTCCAGGAGCTACCGCTGGCCCGTGGCGGGAAAGATCAGCAGCCCCTTCGGATGGAGGCGCCACCCGGTGACCCGCAGAAGGGACTTCCACACGGGTATCGACGTGAGGGCCCCCAGGGGCAGGGCGATCAAGGCGGCGAAGGGCGGCCGGGTGGAATACGCCGGCTGGATGGGCGGATACGGCAGGGTAGTGGTTATCAGGCACAACGACGGATATTCCACTCTCTATGCCCACTGCAACTCCCTGTCGGTGCGCAACCGCCAGTCCGTGTCCCAGGGGCAGACCATCGCGTCGGTGGGAACCTCGGGAAGGACAACCGGACCCCATCTTCACTTCGAGATCCGGCGGGGAAAGAGCCCCATGAACCCCTTGAAGCTGTTAAGGTAAGCAATAGTGACCATGACATTCCGTGACAATTTCATTATTCTGGACCGGGGAAATTCCCTGGTCCATGTTTTTTTGATGCTGTCTGCCGAAAATTTCTTTATCGTGGAGGATGGAGGAAATGTCGAAGTATGTTTTTGTCACCGGCGGGGTTGTTTCTTCGTTGGGGAAGGGAATTACCGCCGCATCCCTCGGGGTGCTTCTGAAAAAGCGGGGGTTCAGGGTCTCCATTATCAAGCTTGACCCCTATCTGAACGTGGATGCGGGAACCATGAACCCCTTCCAGCACGGGGAGGTGTTCGTGACCGACGACGGCGCCGAGACCGACCTGGACCTGGGCCACTACGAGCGGTTCATCGACGAGTCCCTCAGCGCGGACAACAACGTGACCACGGGAAAAATCTACTCTTCCGTCATTTCCAGGGAGCGGAGGGGCGATTATCTCGGCGGAACGGTTCAGGTCATCCCCCACATCACCAACGAGATCCAGGAAAGGATCCTCCGGGCAGGTGAAGGCCGGGACGTGGTGATCGCCGAGATCGGCGGCACCGTGGGCGATATCGAGGGGCAGCCCTTCCTCGAGGCCATCCGCCAGATGGCCACCAGGGTGGGGCGGGAAAACGTGGTCTACTGCCACGTTACTTTGGTGCCCTGGCTCGAGGCCGCCCGGGAACTGAAGACAAAGCCCACACAGCACAGCGTGCAGGAGCTCCGCCGCATCGGTATTCTGCCCCAGGTCCTGGTTTGCCGGTCCCATTACCCCATCGAGGACGAGATGAGGGACAAGATGGCCCTGTTCTGCAACGTTCCTCCGGAAGCGGTGATCCAGGCTTTGGACGAGCCCACCATTTACAAGGTTCCCCTGAGCCTGTTCGAGCAGAAGTTCGACACCCTTGTCCTCAAGTACCTCTCCATGGAATCTCCCCGGGAGCCCGATCTGGCCGACTGGCGGAGGGTGGTGGACGGATTCTGCGCCCCCTCCGGCGAAGTGGAGGTCGTCATGGTGGGAAAATACATCAACCACAAGGACGCTTATCTGAGCGTCACCGAGGCGCTCTACCATGCCGGCATCCACCACGACGTCAGGGTGAAGATCCGGTCGGTGGAGGCGGAGGAAATCGAGGAGCAGGGAGCGGAAGCCATTTTGTCCGGCGCCTGCGGGATTATCGTTCCGGGAGGGTTCGGTTCCCGGGGTATTGAGGGAAAGATCGCCGCTGCAAGGTACGCCAGGGAGAAGAAAATCCCTTACTTCGGCCTGTGCCTGGGCATGCAGGTGGCAGTGGTTGAGTTCGCCCGCCACGTGTGCGGCATTCCGGGAGCGAATAGTTCGGAAATCGATCCCGGGTGCACCAGCCCTGTGATACACTTGATGGAGGATCAGGCCCACGTGGAGGACAAGGGAGGGACCATGCGCCTCGGCGTGTATCCCTGCGACCTTGTTCCCGGCACAAAAACCGCAAATGCCTACGGTGGGGCGGACCAGGTGCTCGAGAGGCACCGCCACAGGTACGAGTTCAACAATGACTACCGGAGCCGTCTCGAGGAGAAGGGAATGAGAATCGCGGGCATCTATGCGAAGAAAAACCTTGTGGAGATCGTGGAGCTTCCGGACCATCCGTGGTTCGTGGGCGTCCAGTTCCATCCGGAGTTCCGGTCCCGCCCGGTGAAGCCTCACCCGCTTTTTATGGGCTTCATCGGCGCGGCGGTGCAGCTTGTAGATTCCATACCAGGGAGGGAATAGGCATGAAAAAAACGCTTCTCGGTCTTGTGCTCGCACTTTTTGCGGTGTGTGCCGCCGGTGGTGGGGCATATGCGGAAGAGCAGCAGTCTACGGTATTCATCATGGGCAGGGTTGAGCGCCTTCTATACGGAAGCGAACGGACCGGAGGCCTTATCGAGCGGCTGAACAGCGTGGAAAAGGAAATGTTCGGCCGGGAGCTTCCCGGAAGCATTTCCGAGCGGCAGAATGCTCTCCTGAACTTTATCGAAAAAGGAGCTCCCGAACAGCCCTCTTTGCTGTTCAAGCTCGGGGTGGCCGAGTGGGCCTTGGGGCAGAGGATAAACTCTCTTTCTCCAGCGGTCAGCAGGGTGGAAGCCCTGGAAGTGCATCTGGAAGGAACGCCCCAGGTGGACCGGCCGGTGTCCATGCGCCTGGAGAGGATTCTCGGCATTCTGCTGTCCGACACCGTTACCATGCAGGACATCGAAGTTCCCGCCGGAATGGTGGTCAGGGGAGCCCTGAGCAGGCCCCTTTCTCCAAAGACGGCGAAGAAAGACGACGTGGTGGACCTTACCCTCGAGAACGATCTCACCGTGGGGACGAGCCTTGTGGCCCCCCGGGGGAGCAGGATGCAGGCCACGGTCACCGAAGTGACCAAGCCCCGGAGTTTCGGCCGGCCGTCGGAGGTCAAGATCTCCGTGGAGAAGCTCTTTCCCCTCGGTCCTGAAGAGATCTTCCTGACGGTGGGAGAAAACGCCAAGAAGGCCACGGAAGCCGAGTCCGCCCAGATGGCCGCCGCCGGAACCAGCGTGGTGGGCGCCATCCTCCTCGGGCCCATCGGCCTCGCGGGCGGGTTCCTCGTCCGGGGCGACCTCAAGGAAATTCCCGAGGGAACGGTGGTTTTCGCGGAGACCGCCGATATCGTCAGGGTATCGGCCTACCCGGTGCCCCAGGGGCTTCAGGGAATGCTGAAGAAAGAAGAACCTGTACCTGAGGAGAAGAAAGAACCGGATTCAAAGTAGGGAGGTAGGAAAATGAGTGCGCTGAGAAAGAAATTTCTTGCCCTGATCCTGGCGTCCGCCCTCGCCCTGGGCGGGACAGCCTGGGCCTTCGATCTGGGGGACCTCGTCGGTGTCGTGGGCGGCGGGTTCGTCGTCTCCGCCATAGCTGGGCCCATCAATGACTTCATCAACACCATCACCCTGAACAAGGGGGCGAAGATGGAGGGGCACACCAAGGTCGTTCCCATCGTTTCCATCGGATCGGGCACCCATATCGGCGCGGCCCAGGTGGCCGGGCCCCGGGGCGACGCCATCAACGGCACCAAGGCCGTGGCCCAGATCGAGGCCACGTTCCAGGACCGGCTTAGGGTGAAAATCCTCGTACCCATCGACTCGGAGAACCCCATCCAGAGATTCAGGCGGGTCCAGGGCGTGGGGGTTTCGGCCATTATTGACCTGCGGCTTTAGGAGGCAGTTTCTTCCGTGGCATTTTCAGGCATAGCAAGAATCAGGAAAAGGCTCCTTTCCCTTCTGGCGGTACTGCTGCTTTCCGCCGTACCTGCGGCGGGAAGCGAGGCCATCATGGAGGCCACGGAAATCCTCGAGCGATGGACGTCCTTTCACTGGGGGCGGGACTGCCTGGTGTGGGTAGTCCATTACCCGGAGGAACTCGTTGGCCCGTGGGTCGAGTCCGAGGCTGCCCGGAGCGGAATGTCCGAAGAGGAAAAGGAAGAGTACCGGAGGGCTTTTGTCTCCGAGCTCCGGATTGCCGACACGGAACCTTTCCTTGTCACCATCTACGCCTTCGGCCCCCGTCCCCTGGATTTCGGTGGATTTGCGTCGGCCGTCCGTCTTGTGAACAAAAACGGGGAAAAAGTGACCCCCCTGAGCTACGAAGGGAAATTCGACCAGCCCGTGAGCGGGATCGTCCAAGGTCTGGTGTTCTTTCCGAAGCAGCCGGACAAGGAGTTCGCCGTCGCCATGAGGCGCCTCGGCATCGTGGAGGAACAGCTCTTCACCTTCCGGGGGGATGCGGCTGGAACCACCCCCGTGGCTGCCGCGCCGGAGACGGCGGAGAAGGAAGTGGTGGTCGTCGAGCTTCCTCCCGCGCCCCGGAAGGACCAGCCGAAGCCGAAACCCGCGAAGGAACCCGAGCCGCCGCAGGCCCTGCCCCCTCCTCCGGCACCTGCCCTGCCCATGGAGCTTGCGGAGCTGAAACCCCAGCCCGCGCCCGAGCCCCTCAGGCCCGAGCCGGCGGAGGAACCGAAAAAGAATGTTATTTTCATCAGCCGGGACAAGACGCTGGAGCTCTTCATAGGCCACTGGATAGAGGGCAATACGGAGGCCATGTACGGGCTTCTCTCGTCGGCGACGAAGACCTTGCTGAACGAGGAGGAATTCCGCAGGCAGGTTGCCTCCACGGGGCTGCGGGTATCCCTCCGGGACGGGTACAAGGTTCAGTGGCTGGACGGCGACCGGGCCAAGGTGGTAACCGCCCAGAAGATGCTGGTGTTCCGGACCTTGCGGAGCAAAACGCTGTCCTTGGTCAAAGAGGACAAAATCTGGAAAGTGACGTGGTAAAATCGTGTCGGATATGCCGGTGACAGAAAAAAGCCGCTGGGGGAAAAGGACCCTTATCCTTCTGCTGGTTCTCGGCATTGGGGGATATTTCGCCTTTCAGGTCATACGGGATGCCGCCCTGGACCTGAGCGAGGGACGGATACCCGCGGGAATACCCGACTCCATTCTCGAGAACATCACCATCGACCGGGAAGTGAACGGTGACCTCTGGAAAGCGAACGTCGGAAAGGTCGAACGGGGAAAGGACTGGGCGAACCTCTTTTCCATCGACGTGGAAGTTGTGCGGGGAAACGGCCGGGTCTGGACCCTGAAGGCGCCCAAGGGGCGGTACTTTGAAAAGAACATGCGGGCCGACATAACCGAGCCGAAGGGCACCATGACGGACGGTACGGTTCTTTTTCACTACAGGGCCCCCTTGGCGGAATGGGAACAGAAGTCCAACAAAGTGGTCTTTCCCGAGGGCTTTGAGGCCTCCGGAGACCTCGGGCTGTTCGAGGCAGGGCACATGACGCTCATTCCCGGCGGAATTATGGAAGCCGACAAGGGAGCCACAGTGAAATGGTTCGACCAGGGGGAGAAAAATCGATGAAACGAGGCTTTATAATCTTTTTTCTGTTCGCGGCCGTTTTCTTTGCCTGTGCCTTTCCTGACGTGGTCGGGGCTGAGCCGAAGGGCGACATCACCCTCGACGCCGACCGAGTCATCTTCGACCAGGCCGGCGGAATGGCCGAGGCGGAAGGGAAGGTGCGCCTCAGGCAGGACAACGTCAGGATTTTCTCCCACCGCATGGAGTATGATACGGTGAAGCAGTTTGCCGTGGCCACGTCCAGGCCGGGAGAAGTGGTGACGCTGCTGTACGGGGCCAACCGCTTCACCGGCAAGACGCTGGAATACGACCTGAATGCCGGGGAGGGTGTCCTCACCGACGCTACAGGAGACCTCCCCGCCGGGACACAGGGGGGCACTGTCTATATCAGGGGAAAAAACCTCGAAGTGGTTCCCCTGAACTCGGCCCTGGAAAAGAACTGGATAAAGAAGCGCCACACCCGCCGGGTCAAGGACGAGGACCAGCAGGTGGCGAAATGGACCGACGCGTCCATGACCACCTGTCCCCTGCCGAAGACCCACTACCGGCTCATGACCAAGCGGCTGGTGGTTATCCCCGGCGTACGGGTCATCGCGAAGAATCCCCGGGTCTACATCGCAGAGAAGTTTCTCTTCTCGTACCCTTTCGACTACGTGGTGCCTCTCCACGGAGAGAAAGACTATCTGCTGGGAATATTCATTCCGAGCGTTGTGTACGACTCCGACAAGGGCGTCGGCTACGCTCTCACGGGCCCCTATGCCTGGGATACCGGCGAAGTGACCATGGCCTTCCGCTACTGGAGCGACATCGACCTGGAGGCCCGTGCCGGCCTGAGGCAGCGTTTCGGCAGGAATTTTTCGGTGTTTGCCGACATGGACTACTCCTGGGAGAAACTCGATGAGGACGAGGGCGGGAAGAGCATCGCCGAGAAGAAGCACAGGCCGTCCTGGGGTTTTGATTACTTCCGGCAGGGATGGACCGCCAAAGTCCTCTGGTCCCAGAGGGAGAACCTGGACATCGAGAAGCGGAACCAGGAGATCAACGGCGTCCAGCAGACGAGGAACTACCGGAACGTGCTCCACAGGGAACCGGAAATCACCGTAACGAGCCCCTGGTTTACGTTGGGGGGGCTGAAAGATTTTTCCTGGAGGATCACGGGGCTGTGGGGCGAGTACGAGACATCCAGGACCCGCCCCGGAGAAGCCCGGTCGGGCTCCCGGTCCGTTTGGGACATCCAGGCCCAGTATATTGTGAAGACCGGGGACATCCGGCCCTTCTGGCGGGGACAGTACCGGAAATTTTCCTATTCGGGCTTCGACAACCTCACCGACAGCCTCCAGGATCACCAGGAGACCACGGGCATGTGGCTCGGATTCCGGACGCGGCTCGGCATGTTCGACTTCGCCAATGCGTGGCACATCCAGAATGTCACCGGCCGCTCCCCCCTGGGATGGGACAGGGCCGGAGACAGCGAAGTCTTTTATACTGAACTGGGTTTTCCAGCGGGGCGGGACGTGTACCTTTCGGCCATGTCCACCTACGACATCAAAACCGACAACGTGAGCGAAGTGGCCTATCGCCTGATCCTGGACCACGACTGCAGCCGGTGGGAGTTCATCTTTCGGGATGACCAACTTGCGCAGAACGACGACTGGATGACCCTGCGGTTCATGGTGAAAGCCTTCCCCGAGACGCCGCTGGCCTTCGGCGACAAAAAGCTCTCGAACCCCTTCCCCGACCAGGGCGAATTCAAGGGGAAAAAGCCTGAAGGAGTACCGTCCCGCAGACCCATCATGGAGGACGACTGGGGCGACGACGGCCTGACCTACAGGTCCGACCCCACGCAGCTGAAAGAGACAGGGGAAAACCCTGTCCCTTCAACCGGCGCCGGTTCGGAAGAGGCTTCAGGCGAGGACGGAAATATCCTTGATCCGTAGGTGCCTCACGCCCCGGGGGACCTTGACGTGCACCTCGTCGCCCACCTTCTTGTTCAGAAGGGCCTGTCCGACGGGACTTGACGAGGATATCTTGTTCGCCTTCGGGTCCGACTCTTCGGAACCTACGATAGTGTAGGAGAATTCGGCGGAGTTGTTGATGTCCTGGATGGTGACCGTAGTCCCGAGGGTTACGCTGCTGTTGTCGATGGTGGAGGAGTCGAGGATCTTTGCTTTGCTGAGCTGGAATTCGAGGTAGGATATGCGCGTCTCGAGTTTTGCCTGCTCTTCTTTCGCCGCGGCGTATTCTGCGTTCTCGCTGAGGTCCCCGAAGGACCTGGCCTCTTCGAGCTGGCGGGATATTTCCGCTCGTACCGTACTTCGGAGCTCAACGAGCTCCGCCATGAGCTTCTCGTATCCCTTCCGGGTCATGGTGGAGGGGCTGTCGCTGGTGTTATTGCTCAAACTTTCTACCTCCCGGTAACGTCCTCTGAGCGAGGCAAGGTTCATATTACGTTTGATATGGAATTCTAACAAAGAATTTTCGGTTCGGCAATACGGAGGGAGAGATTCCTCCTTCCCGCCGGAACGAAAAACGGAGAAAGGTAAGGTGTACCAATGGTGAGAGATTCACGAAACCGAAAGAAAAAAAGCACCCCCCGGACGATGGACGGGAAACTGAGGTATATCCCCCTGGGCGGCCTGGGGGAAGTGGGAAAAAACATGTACGCTCTCGAGTACGGGGACTCCATCCTCGTGGTCGACTGCGGGCTCATGTTCCCCGACGACGAGATGTTCGGCATCGACTTTGTCATACCCGACATCGCCTACCTTGAAGAGAGAAAAGAGAAGATTGTCGGAATCGTCATCACCCACGGTCACGAGGACCATATCGGCGGCCTGCCTTTCATCCTGCCGAAGATTCCGTCCCCTCTCTACGGGACGAAACTCACCCTGGGCATGGTGGGGAACAAACTCTCCGAATGGGCCCCCGCCTTTACACCCGACTACCGGGAAATCCGGGCCGGCGAACGGGTGGAGATGGGCCCCTTCTCCGTGAGGTTCATCGCCGTGTGCCACTCGGTCCCCGACGGCGTGGGGCTTGCCATAGAAACCCCCGTGGGCACCGTGCTCCATACCGGAGACTTCAAACTTGACCCCACACCCATCGACGGCAGGCTGACCGATTACGCCGCCTTCTCCGAGGAAGGCCGGAAGGGCGTCCTCCTTATGCTTTCAGATTCCACCAACGTGGAACGGCCGGGGTTCACCCAGTCGGAGCATACCCTTTCGGGCACCCTCGACAGGCTTTTACGGCAGCACCGCTCGAGGCGCATCGTCATTTCGGCCTTTGCCAGCAACCTGCACCGGGTACAGCAGGTGGTGGACGCAGCAGCCCGGTTCAACCGGAAGGTCGTCCTGGTGGGGAGGAGCATGGTGAAGAACGTGGATCTTGCCCGGGAACTGGGCTACCTTCACGCCGACGACAAGACCATGGTGAGCATCGAGGATATCGGGAAAGTCTCTCCGGGGTCGCTGGTGGTCATGACCACGGGAAGCCAGGGAGAGCCCTTTTCCGGCCTGGTCCTCATGAGCCGGGGAGAACACCGGGTGATCACTCTCACGGAGAAGGACGTGGTGGCCATCTTCGCCACCCCCATCCCGGGAAATGAAAAGATGGTGAGCAGCACCATCAACAGGCTGTTCGCCTGCGGCTGCGAAGTGGTCTACGAAAAGGAGCAGGCCATCCACGTTTCGGGCCACGCCGCCCAGGACGAGCTCCGGGTGATGCTGAACATGGTACGGCCCCAGTTCTTCGTTCCCGTCCACGGAGAGTACCGTCACCTCGTCCGCCATGCCAAGCTCGCCCGGGAGATGGGGGTGGCTCCAAAGAACGCTTTTGTCCTGCTGAACGGCGATGTGCTGACCCTTGAAAAGGACAAGGCCGTCGTGAAGGACCGGGTCCAGGCAGGGGGCATCATGGTGGACGGCATCGCCTTGGGCGAGATGCAGGGGAGCGTGCTGAAGGAACGGAGGGAGCTTGCCGAAGAGGGGACCGTGGCCGTCTCCCTCATCCTCACCCCGGAGGGCGCCCTCGCATCGCCACCCGTCTTCGAAAGCCGGGGATTCCTTCACCTGGAGGATGCTGCGAAACTGCGGGAAGACCTCACCGTCTCGGTGGAGAAGGCCGTGGAATCCCTCGGAGCGAAGGCGGTTTCCGACCGGGATCTCCTCGAAACGCGGATAAAGGGCAGAATGCGGGACGCTCTCCGGCGGTTCGGCAGAGGGCGGCCGGTGATCCTTCCCCTTGTCACCGTTCTCGGTGAAAAACCGGCGGCCGAGCGGCCCAGGACGTCCTCCCAGGGCAGGGGACGGAGGAGGAAAAGCTGATGGAAGCCCTCCCTGCCGTTTTCCTGGGGCTGGTCCAGGGAGTGACGGAATTTCTCCCAGTGAGCAGCTCCGGGCATCTTGCCCTGATGCAGCAGCTTTTCGGCATCGGGAAGGCGGCTCTCTCCTACGACCTTCTCCTTCACTTCGCCACCATGCTCGCCACCCTGGTCTTCTTCGGGAAGGACGTCGTCCTTCTGCTGAGCCGGTGGTGCCGGGGCTTCCTGTCCGCCGGAAACAGAACGGAGGAGGGATGGGCCTTCGGCTGGGCCGTCATTGCAGGAACGGTGGTCACCGGGGCAATAGGTTTGTCGCTGAAGCCTCTTGTGGAGAGGGCCATGACCCTCCCCTGGGCCGTGGGAACGGGACTCTTGGTTACAGCCGCCGTCCTCTGGTACGGATCGTCCCTCACCACCGACCTCTGCGGCCGGCCCGTGACCCCCGCCCGGGGGCTCGTCGTGGGCCTCGTGCAGGGCATTGCGGTCCTTCCGGGCATTTCCCGGTCAGGGTCCACCATCGTCGCCGGCATGAAGACGGGACTGTCCGCCCCGTCGGCCTTCCGTTTTTCTTTCCTTCTCTCCCTGCCCGCCATTTTCGGGGCAACCCTGCTGGAGATGAAGGATCTCCTCGAGGTTCCGGACTGGCCCTCCACCCTCCCCTCAGGCTGGGCGGCCGGAGCCGCTGCGGCCTTTTTCTCCGGCCTCGTCTCCCTGGCGGTGCTCCGAAGGCTGGTCACCCGGGGAAAATGGCGTCCTTTCGCCGTCTACTGCGCCCTCATAGGCCTCCTGGCCCTGGCGCTCTCACCGGGGAGGTAACGGCATGGCCGCCTCGTCTTCCGGAAGATGGTGGGTCATCATCGCCTCCCTTGTCCTTGGGTCCCTTCTCGGGGTGTATCTCCAGAGGTTTGCCTTGACCGAGCCCTATTTCAGGGATATTCTTTCAGCCGGATTCAACGTGTCGGAGGTTAACCTTGCCTTTGCGGACTTCGGGTTCCGTTTTTTCCTGAGGTGCAACCTCGGGACCCTCGTCGGAGGCGTCTTCGGACTATGGGCCGCCCGCTGGAGCTGATCCTCGCCTCGGGGAGCCCGAGGCGAAGAGAGCTGCTCTCCTCTCTCGGGTGGACCTTCTCCGTGCTGGTCCCCTCCGTGGACGAGTCTCTTATCCCCGGCGAAAGCCCGGAGAAAGCGGTGAAGCGCCTCTCCCGGGAAAAGGCGGAGTCTGTCGCGAAAGAGTGCCCCGGAAGGTGGGTCGTGGCTGCGGACACGGTGGTGGCTCTCGGGGACAGGATCCTGGGAAAACCGTCCAGCAGGGAGGAAGCCCTGGAGATGCTTACCCTGCTGAACGGAAGGACCCATTCGGTCTTCACGGGCGTTACGGTGGTTTCTCCCTGGGGAACGGAAACCGCCGCCGAGAGGACCGATGTGGTCTTCCGGGAGCTTCCCGAAGACGCCCTTCCAGTCTACGCGGAAAGCGGCGAGGGAGACGACAAGGCAGGCGCCTACGCCATCCAGGGAATCGGTTCCCTCCTCGTGGATTCCATCCGGGGGGATTATTTCAACGTGGTGGGCCTGCCCCTGTGCAGGCTCAGCAGAATGCTTGAATGCCTCGGCTTTTCATTGGCCGATCAATGGAGGAAAACGCCATGAAGAAGAAAATATTCCCTCCCGAAGGAGCCCGGGTCAACCTGGGGCTCTGCGTCGTAATCATCCTGTTCCTCCTCTCCGCTGTCGCCCTGTTTCCCCGCATGGGAGCCGAGCGGGCATCCCGGAGCGCGGGAATAATCCTTGATTTCCGGGACGTGGCCTCCCTGGCGGCGTCCTCCGGAAGGGGGACGGAAGAGGCATGGAGTGAAATGGCCCGCCGGGGCGCCACGGGGCTCATGGTCTCCGAGCTGACGGGCGCCCGGCTGTCCCTCGGCGTCCTGCCCCTCTATTACGGGCCCGCTTCCGGGCTGCCCGACGGGGCGAGGAAGGCCCTTGCCGCCCCTCTTTCCTCTACGTCCCTCTTTTTCCCGAAGACCTTCTCCGCCGGCCGGAAGGCCCTGCCCTACCTGGCGGCCCGCTTCCCCGGGATGCGCACGGCGCAAGCCGACGGAGGGACGGCAGTCCTTCTTCCCCGGACTATGGAGGATCTGCTCCAGACCGGTATTCTTCCCGACATGGACGGCCTCCTTCTGGCTGAAAGGCTTCAGATTCCCGTATTTTACCGGGTCGGCCCCGCTCTTCCCGGGGACACGGTCCCGTCGGTTGCCGCCCTCGACAGGATTCTCGCCGATTTTCCGTCCATCCGCACTCTCGCCCCCGCGGGTGAGACGGCCCTCGGCTTTCCCGACCTGCGCCCCCTCGCCGGAGCGGTACGGAAAGCGGGCCGGTCAGTGGCGGTGGTTGAGTTTTCACGGCAGCTCGGTGCCTCCCAGCTCAACCGGCTTGCCTTCCCCTCCCTGCTCCCCCTTCACAGCGTGACCCACGAGGAACTCCTGAGCCGGAACATCTCCCGGTCGGCCCTGTTAGAACGGCTTCTCCGGGCAGTTAAGGAACGGTCCGTACGGCTGCTCGTCTTCCGTCCCTCCGCCATGGAATCTTCCGCCGACCCGTACGGCACCTTCCTCGGCGAGCTTGGTGACCTCGCGGCGGGACTTTCGGCTCACGGTATCGCCGTCACCTGGCCCGAACCCTTCTCGCCCTGGAGGACGGGAATAATCGGCGCGGCTGCCCTGGCCCTTGCCTTTGTCTACTCCCTCCTGCGGTATCTCCAAAGGTTTTTCCTTTTCTCCGGCGATGACGCCCGGGAGCGGTCAGGCAGAGTATCGGGGAAAGGAGCCCTTCTTCTCGGTGGTGTCGTCCTCGTGACGGCCGTCGCCGTCCGTTTCGTTCCCCCGGCGGCCAAGATCATCGGGGCCCTGGCAGCGGTGTTCGTGGTCACCGAGGCGTCCTTCCTCGCCCTTGACGGCTGGCGGCGTCCCTGGGCAGGGCTGGTGGGGAGCTTCCTGTTCGCCGCGGCGGGGGGACTGGCCATCGCCGCCTTCTTCAGCGAGCCCGTCTACATGCTCCGCCTCAGGGCCTTCTCCGGCGTCAAGGCCACCCTCTTTCTTCCGCCGCTGCTGGTGCTTCTCGCCGATCTCAGGCGCAGAGAACATCCCGAGTCCCTGGGAGAGATCTTCCGCCGGCCGCCTCTCTGGGGGGAGCTCTTCCTCATCGGCATTCTCCTGGCGGGAACGGGGCTGGTTCTCTTCCGCAGCGACAACGTCCAGTTCGTGCCCGCCTTCGAGGTCCGCATGAGGGAGTTTCTCGAGCGCGTCCTCGTGGCCCGGCCGAGGAGCAAGGAGATCTTCCTCGGGTACCCCGCGTTGCTGTTCTGGTACTACGTCCGCAAGGCCGATCTTTGGCCCCGGTACAGGGAAGTGCTCCGCATGGCCACCGTTCTCGGCTTTTCGTCGGCGGTGAACAGCTTCTGCCATTTCCATACGCCCCTCTATTTCATTCTCTTCAGGCAATTTAACGGATTGTGGACCGGGGTTCTCGTGGGTATGATTGGAATCGTTCTTCTCCGGTTCGTGGTTCTTCCCCTCTGGGAGAAGTACGGGAGGATGGTGACCGAGTGATCCGGCGCTACCGCGCTGTGCTTTGCGGCTACTACGGGTTCGGCAACCTGGGGGACGAGCTTCTTGCCTCGGCCCTCGTGGAGGCGTTCGAAAAAAACGGGGTTCCGAGGGAGGAGCTGGCCATACTCTCCGCCTCTCCTGCGGATTCGGAACGGTCCCTCTCCATCCGGGCCGTGAACCGGTGGAAGACGTCCGAAGTTTTCCGGCTTCTCCGGGAGAGCGACACCCTGCTTCTCGGGGGCGGGGGACTCTTCCAGGACGTCACCAGCGTACGGTCGTCCGCCTATTACTGGGGGGTGATCCGCCTCGCATCCCTTGCGGGCGCCTTGCCCTGGGCCGCAGGCCAGTCGGTGGGCCCGTTCCGCACCCTCTTCGGGATGTTCTTCGCCCGGAATGCCTTGGGGAAATGCGTCGCCAGAAGCGTCCGGGACGAACGGTCCGGTGCCCTGCTGAACTCCTGGGGGCAGAGGGCCTCCAGGTCGCCCGACCCGGTGTTTCTGTTGTGGCAGCAGTCCTCATGCAGGGAACGGAGGGAGGGCCATTTTCTGGTGAACATCCGGCCCTGGGGAGGGAGCTTTCCCATCCGCACGGTGACGTCTGCCGCCAGAATGGCCGCCGAGAGAAAGCTCCCGGTCATCGGCGTGGCCCTTTCCGGGGAAGACGTCGTCCTGATGGAGCGGCTTGCCGGAAGCCGGATTTTTCGGCCCCGGAGGATTGTCCTGCTGTCGGCGGCGAACTGGCGCACCGAGTCGGAACAGCTTTTCTGCAACGCCGCGGGTGCGGTGTCCATGCGGTATCATTTCGCCCTTCTCGCCCTCCTCTCCGGCGTTCCTTTGACCCTCTCGGCCTATGATCCGAAGGTGGAGGAGTTTGCCGCCGAATGGAAACTTCCCGTGTGGAAGGGTGAGGGGCGGCTTCCATACCCGGCCGTGTCGCCGGAACAGGAGAAGACCGCCTACCGGGCGGAGCTCTTCCTCGAAGAATTCAGCCGGATGTGGAACGAAGTCCGGCGGCTTGCGCACAGAAAGGGGACTGGTCGTTCATGACCCCGGAAAGGGATATTCTGGCTGAACGCGCTCTAGCGGTCCGGAGGGACGTGGTCCGTATGATCGGCGTCGCCCGGTCGGGCCACTTGGCTTCTTCGCTC
Source organism: Aminivibrio sp. (assembly GCF_016756745.1). Lineage (NCBI taxonomy): Bacteria > Thermotogati > Synergistota > Synergistia > Synergistales > Aminobacteriaceae > Aminivibrio > Aminivibrio sp. The sequence goes on along the minus strand of NZ_JAESIH010000063.1, from coordinate 7,044 downwards.
TCCATCGTGGATCTTCTCGTCTGGCTGTACTGGGAGGTGCTCTCCCTGCGGGCGGACGAGCCGTCCTGGGAGGGCAGGGACCGCTTCGTCCTCGGGAAGGGACACGGTTGCCCGGCCCTGTACGCCGTCCTGGCCAACAAGAGTTTCTTCCCCCGGGAAGAACTGTGGAGTTACCGCCGCCTCGGCGCCATGCTCCAGGGATTTCCAGAAATCCGCAGGACCCCCGGCGTGGACGCCCCCGGCGGGTCCCTCGGCCAGGGGCTCGGCCTCGCCAACGGCCTCGCCCTCGCCTTGAGGGACCGGACTCCGGCTCCGTCAGTTTACTGCCTTGTGGGTGACGGGGAACTCCAGGAGGGCGTCTTCTGGGAGTCGGCCATGACCTCCGCCCACTTTTCTCTGGACAACCTGCTGCTCCTTGTGGACAGGAACGGGCGGCAGATGGAGGGGGCCACGGAGGACATCATGTCCCTCGAACCCCTCCGGGAGAAGTTTCTTGCTTTCGGCTGGGCCGTGGAGGAGTGCGACGGTCATGACTTCGCCTCCATGAGGAATGTCCTTGGCCGCCTCGGATCCCGCCGGGGAAAGCCGGGGTGCATCGTGGCGAAAACTACGCTCGGAAAGGGCGTTTCCTTCCTTGAAAACGACCCTTCAGGAGGACGGATGGTCCTTGGGCGGGAATCCATGGACAAGGCCCTCAGGGAACTCGAAAAAGGAGGGGACTGACCGATGCCGACCCCTGAAAGAAGCACCAGGGACGCCTATGGGCAGGCACTGATAGATCTGGCCGCCGAAGACATTTCGGTGGTGGCCGTGGACGGCGACGTGGGGTCCGCCACCCGGGCGGCGAGGTTTTCCGTCCTGCATCCCGACAGGGTATTCAACGTGGGCATGGCGGAGCAGGACATGATCCTCACCGCTGCCGGGCTGGCCCTCGGCGGAAAGAACGTGTACGTGTCCTCCTACGCGTCCTTCCTCGTGGGGCGGGGATACGAGCAGATCCGGTCCTCCGTGGCCATTCCCGGCCTTCCCGTGAAGATCGTGGGCAGCCACTGCGGTGTCACCGTGGGGGAGGACGGCGCATCCCACCAGATGCTCGAGGACCTGGCCCTGATGAGGGCTTTCCCCGACATGACCGTTCTCGCTCCCGCCGACTATGTCTCCGCCCTCGGGCTGCTGAAAAACGCGGCGTCCTCCAGGGGGCCCGTGTACATCAGACTCGGCCGGGCTCCGGTCCCGGACGTCTACGCCGACGGGGATGAAGGGTTCGTTCCCGGAGGAGGAAGGGTGCTCCGGGAGGGTACGGGAGTGACGGTATGCTGTTGTGGTATCATGGTTTCCGAGGCGCTCAGGGCCGCGGAAGTGCTGGCGCGGCAGAACATCTGCGCCGAGGTGATCGACTGTTTCAGCGTATCCCCCCTCCCCGCCCGGATCATCCTCGACTCCGTCCACAGGACGGGATGCTGCGTCACCGCCGAGGAGCATTTTGCCCGGGGCGGCCTGGGCGAAGCGGTCGCCGCCCTGACGAGCAGCGCCTACCCCGTCCCGGTGAAGCAGGTGGCGGTATTCGACAAGTTCGGCCAGAGCGGTTCCCCGGCTGAACTGCAGGAGTATTACGGCCTGACGGCGTCCCAGATCGTGAGCGCCGCGGTGCAGGCATGGACCATGCGCAGGAGGTAATGAATGGATATTCGCCTGGCAGGTGTCACCAAGGTATTCGAACCCGACATCATCGCCCTCGAGGACATTTATCTCTCAATCGACAAGGGGGATTTCGTCTACCTTGTGGGGACCACAGGCTCGGGAAAGACCACCCTTCTCCGGCTCATCTCCCGGGAGTACCTTCCCACCAGGGGGCAGATCACCGTGGGGGACGTGAATCTGAGGAAGATCGGCCGCAGTCAGCTTCCATTCTACAGGAGGGACGTGGGGGTCGTCTTCCAGGACTACAAACTGCTGCCCAACCTGACGGTGTTCGAGAACGTTGCCTTCGTGCTGGAGGCCATGGGCATCCCCCCGAGAGTCGTCCAGAGCCGGGCCAACGAAGTGATCGACCAGGTGGGCCTGTGGAGACGGCGGTTCCTCAAGCCTCCCCAGCTTTCCGGGGGAGAACAGCAGCGGGTCGCCATCGCCAGGGCCATGGCGAACTCCCCGTCCGTCTTCCTTGCCGACGAGCCCACCGGAAACCTCGATCTCCGGACATCCGAAGAAATAATGCGCCTTCTCCTTTCCATCAACGCGGCGGGAACCACCGTTCTCGTGGCAACCCACGATCAGTACCTCGTCGACGCATACCGCCAGCGCCTCGTGGAGCTCCACAACGGGCGGCTCAAGCGCGACGAGAGGAGAGGGAGGTATTTCATTGATGGCGAGCTTTAAATACGCCCTGCGGGATACCTTCCGGCTCATCTGCCGCCACTGGGGGCTGAGCGTTCTCACCCTCATCACCGCGGCTTCGGTGCTGTACATCCTCGGCTTTACCGCCCTCTTCGCCCTGAACGTGCGCCACATGGTCTCCAGGATCGAGGGAGGTCTCGTGGTGCAGGTCTACATGAAAAAGGGCGAAAAAACCGATGACGTCTTCGCCAGGGTGAAGGCTAACCCCATGGTCACCAGCGTTCGGGCAATCTCTCCCGAGGAGGCCCTCGACAGGCTCCGGGCGAAACTGGGGAACCAGGCCAGGGCCGTGACCCTCTTGGGGGACAACCCCCTGCCGTGGAGCCTGGAGATCCAGGTCCGGCGGGCGGAGCACATTACGCCCCTCGTCCGGGATCTCATGGTCTTTCCCTCCGTGGAGGAAGTAATCTACTCCGGTAAACTGGTGGAGCGCCTTTCCACCATATCCAGGGCGTCCTCGGCGGTATCGGCCGCCATCCTCGTCCTGTCGGTGGTCATCAGCGCCCTGGTGATTTTCAACACCATCCGGATCGCCATCTATTCCAGGAAGGAAGAGATCGAGGTGATGCTCCTCATCGGGGCCACCAAGACCTACATCTCCCTTCCCTTCGTTTTCCAGGGAATGTTCCTCGGCGCCGGGGGGGCTCTGCTCGCCGTGGCGGGCCTTTGGGCCACCTATGCGTCGGCGGTGAACGCCGTGCGGTCGACCCTCGCGTTTCTTGATATAATTGTCAACAGGCAGGTGCTGCTCCAGTTCTTCTTCCTTCTTTTCGCCACGGGCGCGACCATGGGTTGGGTGTGCAGCTGGCTCGCCGTGAGCCGCTTTACGTCGAGGGCGCTTCGCCCTCGCTGACTCGGACGAAGGGAGCTGACCACAGTGATGAAGACCGAACGAACAGCCTGTTTCCTCCTTGTGATCGCCCTTTTTCTCGCCTCCCCGGCCCCCCTTTCCGGCGCCTCCGGTCTTGACAGCAGGATAGCCCAGGAAGAGGCCCGGATGAGAATCCTGGAAAAGCAGATCTCCGAGCACCAGAAACGGGCCAGGCAGATGGGGGAGAAGGAAAAGGGCGTGCTTACCCAGCTCAATTCCCTGGATCAGAAAAAGAAGGTGACCGAACAAAGGATACGGGTACTCGAACTGAAGCTTGAAAAAGTGAAAAACACCATCGCGAACCTCAGGGCGGAAATACGGCTGACCGAGCAGGAGCTCGCGGAGATGACGGACGTCTTTGAAAGCCGTCTCGTGGACATCTACAAGTACGGCGGTGTGGCGGAGTTCAACCTCCTTCTTTCCTCAACGACCGCCCACGAGGCCATGGAAATATCCTACCTGCTCAACCGCATCGCCCTCCAGGACCAGGCCATGATCAGCGAAATGCTCGAAAAGAAGGACCGCCTTCTCCAGGCGGCCGCCCAGATGGAGCAGCAGGAGAAGGAACTTGCCGTCAATGCCTCCCGTCTCGGCAAAGAGCGAAAGACCTTCCGGCAAGAGATCAACAAGAGCAACGCCTTTCTCGGCAAGGTGCGGCAGGAAAGGGCCCTCCACGAGCAGGCGGTGAAGGAACTCCGGCAGTCCCAGGAGGAAATCCGGCAGACCGTGACGGCCCTCATGAGGAAAAAGAGGGAAGAGGAGTCCAGGGACAAGGGACGGTCCGCCCAGTACACGTATCTTCCCTCGGGGGGGCAGCTTTCATGGCCCGTCCAGGGACAGATCACCAGCACCTTCGGCGCGAGGGTCCACCCTGTTTTCAAGACGAAGACGATGCACACGGGAATGGACATCCGGGCCCCCAGGGGAACCCCCGTACGGGCCGCCGGGCCGGGCGAGGTGCTTTTCGCGGGATGGCTGAGAGGGTATGGCCAGGTGATCATCATCGACCACGGCAACAACCTCTCCTCCGTTTACGCCCACCTCTCGAGCATGTCGGTCCGCGAGGGGGCGGCGGTCAGGAAGGGGCAGACCATAGGGGCAGTGGGAAGCACGGGAACGGCCACGGGGGCCCACCTTCATTTCGAGGTGCGCGTCGGGGGCGATGCCAGGGATCCCATGCGGTATCTGAGAAAATAGAAAAGGAGAAGGACAATGTCCGAACAGAAAACACACTTCAGAAAAAGAGTTCGGGACTGGCTCGGAGGCATCGTTCTCGGAGCGGCGGCAGCAAGTCTCATCGTTACGGCCACTGCGGCCGACTTCGGCGATTTCGAGCGGATCGCCCCATTCAACCCCCAGGCCATGTGGCTCATGAAACAGGCCCGGGCGATCATCGAGACCTACCAGGTGGATTCCGCCGAGAAGCCCGCCGATGAAGACAAGCTGCTCTATGGGGCCATCAAGGGAATGGTGCAGGCATGGGGAGACCCCTACACCCGTTTCGTGGATCCCGGCCAGCTCAAGGAAGAAGAGATCGAGATGGAAGGCGAGTACGGGGGGCTGGGGATTTACATCGGCCAGCGGGACGGAAAAACCCTCGTCATCAGTCCTATCGAGGACACCCCCGCCGACCGGGTGGGCCTCAAGCCCCAGGACCAGATCGTGAAGATAGAGGACGAGATCATCCTCGGCTGGGATTCCCAGCAGGTGGTGAAGCGCCTTCGCGGCAAGCCCGGCACCTCGGTCACCATCTGGGTCCGACGGGAAGGGGAGGAGGAACTCCTGAAATTCGAGATTGTCCGCGATAACATCAAGCTCATCTCCGTCCGTTCCGAAATGATAGACAAGGACCTGGGGTACGTGAAGATCACCCAGTTCAAGCAAAAAACCGCCCAGGAGGTACGGAGCGCCTTCAACACCCTTCTGAAGGAGGGGGCGAAGGGGTTCGTGCTGGACCTGCGGAACAACGGCGGCGGGCTCCTCAACGGGGCGGTGGAGGTTTGCGACATGTTCCTCAACGGCGGACTGGTGGTCGGAATGAAGGGGCGGGTCGACAGGGCCAACGAGAAAATTTACGCCAACCCGGGAACCCTCACGAACCTTCCGATGGTGGTGCTCATCAACGAAGGAAGCGCATCGGCCTCCGAGATCGTGGCGGGCGCCCTCTCCGACCGGGGGCGGGCCCTTTCAGTGGGCAAGAAGACCTTCGGCAAGGGGTCCGTGCAGACCCTGTTCAACCTTACCGACGGATCGGGGCTCTACGTCACCATCGCCCGGTATCACACCCCCTCGGGCAAGGTGATTGACCACGTGGGACTGGAGCCCGACGTGGAGGTCGACGGCGAGGTGACCCGGGAGAAGGACAAGGACGAGCAGCTCAAGCGCGCCATGGAAGAGCTCCGGAACATTATCTCCGGAAAAACCTCTCTGTCGGTCAAACTGCCGAAGGCGTCCTGAGGGCGGACGGCTGAACTTTGAAACACGGAAAAGACCTACGGGGTCTGGCGGTGGGGTTGTGTCTTCTCGCTGCCGGCGCCGGAATCCTGTATTTCGGGGCCGGCGGGGGGAAAACCCTGCCGGAGCCCGTGCCGGAAGAGGCGCCAGGTCCAGCTGTTTTCCCGGGTGAAAACGGAGACTATCCGGGCCGGGAAATGCCCGGCGGCGAAAAAGACGCCGCCCTGCCGTCAGGAGAGGAAAGGGCGGAGGACGGGCCCCGGAAGATTGGGCCGGGACCCTATGTTGCCGTTGTCATCGACGACTTCGGATTTTCGAAGGCCATCACGGACGGCTACCTTGAGCTTACCCTCCCGCTGACATGGTCCGTCATTCCCTTCCAGTCCCGCTCGCTTTATGCCGCCCAGCGGGCGGAACAAGCAGGGATTCCCTACATGATCCACATGCCCATGGGCGCCGGGGGAGACAAAAAATGGGATGAAAAGACAGGGGTCATCGACTCGGGCATGTCCGACGAAACGGTCGCCCTGCTTCTTCGAAGAGCCATGGCTTCCCTCCCGGGAGCTCTCGGTATGAACAACCACAGGGGATCCAGGGCGACACGGGATGAAAAACTCATGGAAACAGTCATGACCGAGCTTGCATCCACCTCCCTCTTCTTTCTCGACAGCAGGACATCTTCCACCTCGGTAGCGTATAATACAGCTCGGGCCAAGGGCATACCCGCCGCCTTCTGTTCCATTTTCATCGACCACGAACCGTCGGAGGAATTCATGGAAGAGCAGTTCCAGCGGGGACTGGCCCTCGCAGGGAAAAAAGGATGGGTGGTCATGATCGGTCATACACGGCAGGGGACGCTTGATTTTCTGAAGAAAATGAGCGATTCCCCTCCCGAAGAAGTGACCTTCGTCACCATGCCGGATCTGATGCACATCCTGTGGGACCGAAGCGACATGTCGTCCCGGGGGGCGTCATTCCGGAAGAACGGTATTCAATGCAGGCCGCCGAAACAGGGCGGCCGATGAGGAGGATTTTTCGTGAAGGGTCGGGTTGAGGTCATCATCGGCGCCCAGTGGGGCGATGAAGGAAAAGGAAGGGTCGTGGACGCCCTTGGGTCGAGGGTGGACATCTTTGCCAGGTACCAGGGAGGCGCCAACGCAGGGCACACGGTGATCGTGGAAGGGAAAAAATACGTCTTCCATCTCCTGCCCTCTGGAATGCTCTATCCCTGCAAGATATGCGTCATAGGCAACGGGGTGGTCATCGATCCCGAACAGCTTCTCAACGAACTGAGAGAACTCCAGGACCGGGGGAAGGACCGGGCG
>NZ_JAESIH010000062.1 GCF_016756745.1 Aminivibrio sp. | reverse complement strand
ATAAACCCAAAAGAAAAAAGAGCAAAGGAGTGTCGCCCGTGATAGCAGACCTGTTCGACTGTTTCTTTTTCGACCTCGACGGCGTGCTGTACGTCGGGGGTGAAGCCACGCCGGGAGCTGCCGAGAGCCTCGATACGCTGAGAAGCATGGGAAAGACCGTGCGGTTTCTGACGAACAACCCCACCACTCGGGTGAGGATAGCCGACCGCCTGCGGGGGCACGGTATCGCCGCCGATATGGACGAGATCGTCACAGCCGGTTCGGCCACGGCCAAGTACCTCGCCGAGCAGGGAATCACCAGGGCATGGGTTATCGGCGAATCGGGGCTTCACAAGGAGGTGGAGATGGCGGGAATCCTCGCCGCAGGCGAAAAGGACTGCGAAGCGCTCGTTCTGGGCTGGGATGAGACCGCCACCCTGGCCATGGTCCGCCGGGCGGCCCTGGCCGTTCGGAACGGGGCGCTCTTCGTGGCCACGAACATCGACCGGACCTTCCCCACGGCGGAAGGACCCGTAGCAGGGGTAGGCGCCCTGGTGGAGGCAATCCGCACGGGGTCGGGCAGGGATCCCGTGGTGGTGGGGAAGCCCTTTCCGCCCATGTTTGCCGAGGCCATCGACTCGGCAGGTTTTCCCAGGGAGCGGACCGTCATGGTGGGCGACACGCCCGATGTGGACATCCTGGGCGCCCACCGGGCCGGCATCTCCGCCATCCTCATGGGCGAAGCCCTTCATTCCGGAGAGGGGGATTTCAGGCGCCCCGACGGGTACATATCCTCCCTTCCCGACCTTTTCTCGCCTGCGGGAACCTGCGGCAGATGGTCCCTTCCAAGGACGGAGTGACCATCCTCGCGGATCCGGCCGGGATTCCTCCGGGGAAAAAAATCCTCATGTCGGCTATCAATCGGTTTATCTCCTCTTCAAGAGCCTTTGCCGGGGGAAGAATTTCGTCCGCCGGATAGTGTCTTTTCGCAGAAGTTTCTCGATCTCCTCCGAGAGGAAACAAACCGGCCCCAGGCCGACGGCGGGGAACACTCCCCCTGAGTTCCGCCCCGGCCCCTTACCCGCAGCCGGCGCCGGATCGGAACGGAGTTCAGCTCATCGATGCCAGGAAATACCCGGCGACGATGGACACTGCCCAGAGAATACTGCCGAAGAGCATGCCCCCCGCTCCCGCTTTCTTCATCACGGAACGGTGGAGGCCGAACCCCACCATGTAGAGGGCTGCGGCCATGAACACCTTCCCCGCCGAAGCGAGGCTTTTGAAGAGGGCCGGGAAGGGAAGCACCGACGCGGCAACCGACGCGAGAAGAAAGAGGACGATGAAGAGGGGCACCGAGAGTTTCCCCTTTTCTCCCTGCCGGAGGGAGAGGACAAAGACGATGGGAGTGATCCACAAGGTCCGGGTGAGCTTCATGATGGTGGCCGTGGACAGTGAGGCGTCCCCGAGAAAGGCGGCGGCTCCCACCACGGAACTCGTGTCGTGGATGCTGAGGGCGCACCAGATGCCGTACTGTTCAGGGGAAAGAGACATCCCCCGGGCCAGCAGCGGAAAGACGAAGAGGGCCACGGTGTTCAGCAGGAAGACCACGCCCATGGCAACACCTATCTCCTCGTCCCGGGCCTTTATCACCGAGGAGACGGCGGCAATGGCGCTGCCGCCGCAGATGGAGGTGCCGAAGGTGATGAGTTTCATGGTGTTCCCTTCGAGGCGGAAGAACCGGAGCAGGAAGTACCCCAGGGAGATGATCACGCCGAGGCTCACCGCCGTCTGCCGGACTCCCTGCCCCCCCACGGAGATCACCTGGCCGATGTTCAGGCCGAACCCGAAGAGGACCACCGCCGTGTTGAGGGCGAGCTTCCGCATTTTCCCGAGGCCGGACGGAGCTGCCGACGGCACCGTATTGCTCACCGCCGCTCCGAGAAGCAGGGCGATGCCCACCGCCCAGGTCTTCGTGGCCGGAAGGATGGCCAGCAGCGCTGCGACGGCGAGAAAGAGAAGAAACGGGGCGTTCGTTCGCTTCAATTCCATAAGGGATTACCTCCGCCCGTCCTCCGGAAACAGTTCCGGGTCGAAATATTTCTGGTAGTGGAAGAGGGCGGGCATGCCTCCCGTATGGATGAAGAGGACCTTTTCTCCCTTTTTGCAGAAACCCTGTCGGATGAGGTCGATCATTCCGGCGAAAGCCTTGCCTGTATAAACGGGATCGAGCAGGATGGATTCCATCCGGGCCAGCAGGACCACCGTCTTCGTCATGGCGGGGGTGGGCAGGGAATAGCCTTCACCCACATAACCGTCGAAGCACTGGATGAGGCCGTCGGGGAGATGATCTCCGATCCCGAGAAGGGCGGCCGTCTCACGGGCGACCTTTTCGACGAGAGGAACCTGCAGGGAATTCGGCCGGCTGATGTTGATTCCCGTGAGGGGAATCCCCGAACGGTTGCCCCAGAGCCCCACGGCCAGTCCTGCGTGGGTGCCGGAGCTGCCGCTGGTGGTGAAAATCCGGTCGAAGGAGACGCCCTTCCGGAACGACTGGGAGAGAATCTCCTCGGCACAGGCCACGTAGCCCAGGGCTCCCACGGCGTTGGAACCCCCGCCGGGAATAATGTAGGGCTTCCTGCCCGATGCCCTGAGTTCCGCTGCGGTCGTTTCCATTTCGGCGGTCATGTCTGCTCCTCCGGGGACCACCCGGATGGAGTCCACTCCCATGAGCTGGAAGAGGAACATGTTCCCCGAGGCTCTCTCGGAATAGGTGCCGGGGACCCTCTCCTCGATGACGAAGTGGCATTCCATGCCCTCCCTGCGGGCTGCGGCGAGGGTGAGGCGGCAGTGGTTCGACTGGGGGGCACCGCAGGTGATCACGGCGTCCGCTCCCTTCTCAAGGGCCTCAGCCATGAGGAATTCGAGCTTCCTGGTCTTGTTGCCCCCGGGGAAGAACCCCAGAAAATCATCTCTCTTGATCCATATCTCGGGGCCGTCGAGATATGCGGACAGCCTGTCGAGCCTTTCCAGAGGCGTTTCTCCTTCGGTGTACCTGCGGCGGGGAAAACGGGCGAGATTCACTTTTATCCAGCTCCTTTAATTAATAAAAATCGAATCTGTCATAAACAGTATACCTTACAGAGGGACAAAAAGAAAAACGTCTCTCCCGGACAGGACAGCCGGGAGAGACGCCGAACAATGCTCGTATAAGAGGAGCTAGGCCGCCCCTTCCTCCAAGGATTTCGCGAGGATGTACATCTCGCCGCTTCCGCTGGAGGTCTGAAGCCGGCCCGTAATCCGGACCGGTGAGCCTTCGCCCTTTCCGCGGAGCCATTCCTGCAGGACTGGATCGAAGACCCGGACAGGAAGGAAGCTCGTCCGCTCCACGCCGTCATACCCGAGGCTCGGGTGCTTCAGCGAAAATCTCAGGTAGACGCCGTTCCGGTTTCTTCCGGCCATGTCGCCCTTGGGAAGGTGGATCGATCCGGTAACCGTGACAGAATTCTCGAAGTTCAACAAAACCCAACTCCTTGTTCGTTATTGATCCCCCCGTCATCAAGGGGTACAGAGAAGAATACCACTCGTTAGCCTTTTTCGCAAATTTTTCTTTATTCCCTAAATCCGCAGGCAGCGGGGAGTGTCACCAGTGCTCGCTTGGGCCGCCGGTGCAGATTGTCGTCCTTGACAACTGCACCTGAAACCGACATCCGTGTCGGTTTCTCGGCCCGGGCGCTGTGCCCGGCGACACTCCCTCTGCCTGAAAAACCTGCGGATTTAGGTATTCCCTGAATCCGCAGGTAGCGGGGGTATCCGACCAGGCGGGTGTCGAAGTTCTCGTCGCCGCCCAGTTTCCATTTCGGGGCATGCTCCGCCGGGTCGGAGGCCTTTTTGAGGCCGAGCCCACCGCCTTTCTCACTCCGGGGATCATATCCTCGCCCCCTTCCGGACCTTCACTTCGATGATGGACGGTGTAGGAACCTCAAAGGCCGACTCCAGCGCCTGTCCGATACCCGCGCCCCCTTCGGGAGCGAAATAGGGAATCCCGTAGGCTCCCGCCAAGACCCGAAAATCGGGGTTCCAGTGATCCACGGCGATCCTGGGGCCGCCGTTCCTGTCCTGGGTGCGGCGGATTTCGCCGAAACCGCCGTCGTTCCAGAGCACCACGGGGAGGCAGATCTTCTCCTGGACCCCCACCGCAAGCTCGGGAAGGGTGAACTGGAATCCTCCGTCTCCGGTGAGGACCGCAACCCTGCGGTCCGGGAAGGCGCACCTGGTCCCGAGGCCTCCGGGGAGGGCCGCTCCGAGGGCGCCGAAGCCGACGGGATGGAGAAACGTTCTGGGCCGGGAACAGGGATATTCGCTGATAGCGCAGTACGCCGCCCCCGTCATGTCCGCCCAGAGGATACCGTCGCCGCCAAGGGCCCCCGCAAGCGCCGAGACGGTGTCATACAGCAGGGGAAGCTCCTCTTCCACGCCGAGAACGGAACCGAGGGCCTCCCGGCATTCGCCGAGAAGGGCCGTCCTGCCGGGAAAGGAGATGTTTCCCCTGTCGTTCACCGCTTCCGCAAGCATGGGGACCACGTCCTCGCACCTGCCCCCGAGGAACAGTCCTTTCCGGGACGAGGCGAAGCCGCCGTCCGTGTCTACCGAGATCATCCTGTCGGGGAAGGGAAATTCCTCCTCCCACAGGTCCGCGGGGGAAAGCTCGGTTCCAAGGGCGAGGATGCAGTCCGAATTCCGCAGCAGCTCCTTCACCGCCGGGAAATGGAGCCGTGCACCGAGGCAGAGGGGGTGATTGTCCGGGAGGATACCCTTCCCCGCCGACGTCAGCACCACCGGAGAGGAGAGCTTCTCCGCCAGCGACCTCACCGCTTCAGCGGCTCCCGCGGCACCTCCGCCGGCGATGATGAAGGGCGACCGGGCTGCCGACAGGCTCCCGGCAGCTTCGCCGACAAGCCCTTCAGAAAGAGGGTACCCCTCCCGGCGCACCGGTTCTCCGCCGGGCAGGCCGCAGGGTTCGTCGAGATAGTCCAGGGGAATCTCCACGTGCACGGGCCCCGGCCGTCCCTCGACGGAGAGTCTGAGGGCCTGTTCCACAAGACAGGGAATCTCCTCCGGGGACGATGCCCGGAAGGAGCCCTTGGTGACCGAGGAGGACATGACGGTGGAATCCCGAAGTTCGTGAAGGTAGCCGGAACGGCCTGAAAGAAACCGCGAGGGAATCTGGGTGGTGACGGCCACCATGGGAACTGAATCGTGAAAGGCCTGGCCGAGAGGCGTGAGGATATTGGTGAGTCCGGGTCCGGTGATGGCGAAGACCACTCCCGGTGTTCCCGTGGATTTGCCCCATCCGTAGGCCATGAACCCGGCCCCCTGTTCGTGGCGGGTGGTGATGTGCCTTATGGGGCTTGTTGAGAGACCTTTATAAAGAGAAAGGTTGTGAATGCCCGGTATGCCGAAGAGAACGGACATGTTCATGCGCTCCAGGACCCGGACGGCTGTTCTTCCGCCGGTATTCCCTGCCATTGAATCGACCTCCTGATTTGAAATGATGGTGTTGTACGAAACGGGACGCCCCCGGAGGGAGAGCGTCCCGATGAAAACGGTGCGGGAGAATGAGAAAAAGACAATGAAATCCCGGCGACGGCGTTTTTCGGAAAAAAGAGCAGATTCGAATCAGGGAACCGGATAGAGTCAGAATTGTTCCGGCACCGGGATCACCCAGTCTCTATCCCTGATGCACCACACCATCTGCACGCACTGCAATGCGCGTCCCCAAGCAACCTTTCGGCCCGCTGGACGGAACGGGGAAGTCCTTAAACCAGAACTTCGATGGCGGTCACGTTGATGTACATCTCGCCGCTTCCCAGGGATGAGCGCACATCCCCATGCACTCTTACAGGCACCCCTTCCTTCAGGTTCTTCATTTCTTCCTGGATGCGGGGATCATAAATCCTGGCGAGAAGAAAGTCCTTTCTGACGCTCCCATCCGTCCCCGGCGTGTCCTGGCGCACCGAAAAGGGTATGTATTTCTTCGGCTTGCCGGCGCCTGCCTCGACGCGGATCAGATGGAGCGTCCCCGAAACCGTCACGATGTTCTCCGTCAGCATCCGGACATCAACTCCCATTCCCCGAAAGTGTGTGTTGCCTCTGCCTGGAAACCTCGTCATCATCCTGTTCTTGACATAACAGGTTCATATTGTACCTTTTTCTCCCCCGTTTGTCTCCCGTCTTTTCCATGTAAATGCTTTGTGCATCCTGTCTTCTATCCTTCAATCCCAAGCCGAAGGAGGGTTTCCTCCAGGGGAGCGCCGGTTTCCCTGTCCCATCCCCTGGCGTCGTAATATTCGTTCAGCATGAGGTCGTAGTTCCGGACAGCGCTTTCCGGGCTGCCGGCATATTTCCCGAAGGCAGGCAGGGACCGTGCCCTGTCCGGAAGACGGTCCTGCTCTCTTCCAAAACCCTCCCGGCAGTTGAAAAGGCGCTGAAGGTTCGTCACCCGCTCCGCCGTCTCCAAAAGATCCTCGCCCGTCACGTTCCATCCCGTCAGCGCCGAGAGCATGGCCGCATATTCCCTTGGGGTAATGCCCACGTACATGTAAAACTTGCAGGTTCCGAGGATATCCGGGAGGGCCCCTCCGTCCTGCAGGATCCTGGTCGCCTCGCCCTTTCCTTCCTCGTCCCACCGGCCGAACCGTTTCGGGTCGGGCAGGCCGAAAGGGATCAGCCCGAAGTCGGTGTGGGCGCAGTCGTAAGCCACCGTTTCAAGGGGATGGATGTGGCACATGCCCCGGTTGCCCGTGCCGTAGCTGACAGCAAGGGTCTTGCCGGCCCGGGGGTCGTGGCAGGGACCCTCCAGGCCCTTCACGTGGACGGCGAACCGCTCCGCCCCTCCGCCGATCTTTTCCGCCGCTCTCCTGACGCCGCCGGCGAGAATATCGCCGATGCCTTCCCTGAGGGCAATCATCTCCACAAGCCGGGGAAGGACGGCGCCGTTCCCCCACGAGAGGTCCAGCCCCCCCGCTGCCTCCGGTGAGACCAGGCCCTTCTCCGCGCACTCGAACAGGAAGCCGATAACCGCTCCGGCGGAGATGGTGTCCACGCCGAGCTCGTTGCAGAGATACCCGCAGTGCACGGCACAGTCCACATCCTCGTTGAGGACATAGGCAGTAAAAGATCCCACGGTCTCGTACTCTCCGCCGTCGTGTTCGGGGGTCTTCCAGGGGCCGTTCTCCACGCGGACCTTCCTCCCGCACTTCATGGGGCATCCCTTGTAGCAGCCGGTGGAGGCAACCTGGTTTTTCCCGAAGAAATGGGAGGAAACCGCCTCCCCCTTCCCCCAGGAGTTGGACTGCCAGTTTTTCGTGGGAAGGTCCCCGATCCGGTCGGAGTTCTCGTACCCTCCCATGGTGCCGAGTTCCGTAAATCCCGGCGTATTGGGGCTTTCCTTCACGATCCCGTGGGCTGCACGCACCTCCCGCATCCAGGCGGCTGGGTCGGCGGGGGCGATTCTCCCTGTCCCCTTCACCGAGACGGCGGCCACGTTCTTCGAACCGAGGACGGCTCCCGCACCGATGCGCCCTGCAGCCCGGTGCCCCACCATGACGGAGGCGAAAAGCACGCCCTTTTCTCCCGCAGGGCCGATGGTCAGGACGGAATGCCCTTCAAGACCGTCCTGTTCCCTCACGAGCTTCTCTCTTTCCAGCACCTTCCTCCCGGTGAGAAAAGATCCGTCCCGGAGTACCACGCTGTCGTCGGTGATGACGATGTGCACGGGACTATCCGAGATTCCGGAGAGCACGACGAAATCGTACCCCGCCCGCTTCAGCTCCGGTCCGAAGTCGCAGCCGACCCTGGCCTCGCCCCACCCCCCGGTGAGGGGAGACTTGCAGCAGACCGACAGGCTTCCGCCGCCCGGAACGCCATTGTCCGTGAGGGGACCGGTGGCGAGAATAAACAGGTTTTCCGGACCCAGGGGGTCCGCTCCGGGAGGCACCCCGTCGTAGAGGAGACGGGCGGCATACCCCGTTCCTCCAAGCCAGGGCCGTATGGTTTCAGCTGAAAGTTCCTTCCGGGAAATCCCGCCGGACGTGAGGTCGATCCACAAAATCGTGCCGGCGTAGCCGAACAGTTTTTCCATGAGGGCAGCTCCTTTTCTCCTTTTACCATACCAGACGGCGCCGCGAAGTCTCTCGGCAGGCCAAACGCCCCGTCCGGACCCCGGACGGGGCGTTTGGGCCTGCCGAGACTGAGGACTTCGGGGCACAGAAGGCTCATTCCACGTCAGCTTCGGTCCTCGGGCGATGGACGTAGACGCTGCACGGGGCATTGGCCACCACCTTCGCCGCCACGCTGCCCAGGAAGAACCGCTCCATGGCGCCCAGCCCCCGGTGACCGACCATGATCATGGACGCCCCGTTCTCCTCGGCGAACTTCACTATCTGATCGTAGATCTTTCCGGATCTCACCGAAATGGACATTCTGGGAATGGTCTTCCCGAGGGCTTTTATTTCCTCTTTGATGAACTCCTCGAACTGCGCCTTTACCTCTTCGTCGGACGGCGGGACAACCACCGTCCCTTCCCCGTAGAACACTGGCTTATACTCCGAAAGGTCGATGACATGGAGAAAGAGCATTTCGGCATCCGGTTCGCGATTTGCGTAATGGATGGCGTAATCCACCACGCCCCTGCTGGCCTCGCTTCCATCGATCGCCACAACGACTTTCTTCATCTGAATCCCTCCTTCGCCGCCCGGGAAAGGGGCGGGCAAATACCTGATTCCACCAGCCTTGGAAGGTTCTCCAGAAGTAATTATACCACAAGATTCCGTACCTCGATTGAATTTTTAGTTTATTTAATCCCTCCGCCGAAACAGACTGAGGGAACCCCGTTTCACCGTCCGTTCCATTTTCTCCAGGCTGAAATTACCCTGAATATACCCGCTATTTTCGGTGAGGCTGGTCATTGTGAATCGTTCCGCAGGTTTTCGCGCTGCCTTTTCTTCTCTTCTTTTTTGTTTGCGGCGGGTTCCTGCCGACCCTGCGTTTGCCCAGGATGATGCCACGAACCCTATCAAGCTCATCCTGGACGCTTCCGGGAGTATGGGGGCAAAACCCGGCGGCAGCACCCATGAATACTCCTTGGTCCCCGGTACCTACCATCAGGGTAAAGGAAGAAGAGAAACGGGAAATATGGATACGGGACATCGAACAGGCGAAAAACGACACGTTTTCAAAGGAAGTTACGTTAAAAAAAGACTGATTCCTTCCACTGACTCCGAAACCGGACAGGGGGCACCTCTATGGCGCCCCCCGATTTTTTTCCGTTCAGGACTTCCCATCCTTCCTGGCCAGCCCGGCGAGAAAATCGCCCCCGGCCTGGCAGAGCTGTACCAGGAGGATGAGTACCGCCACGGTGGCGAACATGACGTCCAGGCGGAAACGCTGATAACCGTAACGGATGGCCAGGTCGCCCAGTCCGCCGCCTCCCACCGCCCCGGCCATGGCCGAGAAACCGATGAGACTCACCACCGAGAGGGTCAGACCGGAAAGAATGGCCGGGAAAGCCTCGGGAAGGAGCACCTTCCGGATGATCTGCCATGACGTGGCTCCCATAGCCTGGGCCGCTTCCACCACTCCCCGGTCCACTTCCCTCAGGGCTCCCTCCACCACCCGCCCGACGAAGGGAGCGGCGGCGATGGACAGGGGCACGACGGCCGCGGCGGTGCCGATGGACGTTCCCGCGATCAGCCGCGTTACCGGGATCAGAAGCACCATGAGGATGATGAAGGGTGTTGACCTTGCGGCATTGACCACCGCCGACAACAGACCGTTCAGCACCCGCCTCTCCAGGAGCCCTCCCTTCGACGTCACGTGAAGGACCACGCCCAGCGGCACTCCGGAAGCGAACGCTATGGCCGACGATGCCCCCACCATGAACAGAGTCTCCCCGAGAGCCTTAAACAGCAACGCTGATACCTGAGCCCACATGGCCGATCACCTCCACTTTCAGGTCGAGCGCCCTGAGATAGCCCAGCGCCCCGCTTTTCGCCCTTTCGTCCCCTGAGAGCCGGATCACCAGGGTGCCGCAGGGGACGTTCCGTATATGGCCGATCCTGGCCACGAGGATGTTCACATCCACCTCGAAGCGGCGGATCATCCCGGAGATTACGGGATCGGCGGCGATATCGCCGAAGAACTGAAGCTGCAGGACAGGGTCTCCCGACCCATGGATTCCCGGACTGAAATCGAGCCCGGCGAAGGTCTCCGGCAATTCCACTCCCATCACGTCCCGGAGCATGTCCAGGGTGACCTCAGCGCGGGGATCGGTGAAAATGTCCAGCACGGGCCCCCGCTCGACGATACTCCCCTTGTCGATTACAGCCACGTCGGTGCAGATCTCCCGGATGACGTTCATCTCGTGGGTGATCAGGACGATGGTGAGGCCGAGCCTGCTGTTGATATCCCTGAGAAGAGACAGGATCGACCGGGTGGTGAGGGGATCCAGGGCTGACGTGGCCTCGTCGGAAAGAAGCACGTCCGGCCTGTTGGCCAGTGCCCTGGCGATTCCCACCCTCTGTTTCTGGCCGCCGGAAAGCTGGGAGGGATACCGGTCCCGCTTGTCGGCAAGGCCCACAAGGTCGAGCAGTTCGTCGACTCTCCCCGCAATATCCTCCCTGCGCCATCCCGCCAGTTCCAGGGGAAAGGCCACGTTCCCGAAGACCGTGCGGCACGACAGGAGGTTGAAGTTCTGGAAGATCATGCCGATCTTTTTCCGGGCCTGCCGGAGCTCCCCTTCATCCAGGGCGGTGAGTTCCAGGCCGCTCACGGCGACCGAGCCGCAGTCCGGACGCTCAAGGAGGTTCACGCACCGGACGAGAGTGCTCTTTCCGGCGCCGCTCCGTCCGATGATCCCGAAGATGGAGCCGTCGGGAATTTCAAGGTCAATATTGCTCAAAGCCTTCAACCGCTTTTCCCCGGCGCCGTAGGTTTTCGTCACGCCCTTCAGGAGGATGGCCATGTCCGAACCTTCCCTACCAGGCGGGAATGAAGCCGCCCTTGTATCGCTCCAGCATGAACTTCGCGGTCTCTTCCGTCCGGTAGGCCTCCACGAGCTTTTTCACCAGGGGATTGTCCCTGTCCTCCTCCCGGACGGCGATCACGTTGGCGAAGGGGGAGGTTTCGGCATCCTCGAGCAGGATCGCGTCCTTCAGGGGGGACAGGCCCGCCTCCACCGCGTAGTTCACGTTCACGGCGCCGATGTCCACGTCGTCCAGAACCCTGGGAAGTTGGGGAGCCTCGATCTCGATAAACCTGAGATTTTTCGGGTTTTCCACGATGTCAAGCACCGAGGCGGTATACCCCGTTCCTTCCCGCAGCTTAATGAATCCTTTCTTTTCCAGCAGGACCAGGGCCCTGCCCACGTTTGCCGGATCATTAGGAACGGAGACCTTCGAACCATCCTTCAGGTCGTCGATGGTCCCTATTTTTTTTGAGTAGAACCCCATGGGGCAGACCACGGTCTTGGCCACAGAGACAAGCCTGTATCCCCGGTCCCTGTTCTGGGTGTCGAGAAAGAGCTGGTGCTGGTAGGAGTTTGCGTCGATATCTCCCTGGTCGAGGGCGGCGTTTGGGGTGATGTAATCGCTGAAGGGAAACACCCTGAGGTCCACGCCTTCGTTCTTCAGTCTCTCCGCCAGGAATTCCAGTATTTCGGCATGGGGCCCCGAAGTCGCCCCGACCTTCAGGGGAACAAGAGCGGCGGCTTCCGCCCCTGCGGCTGTGAAAACGGCTATGGCTGCTGCTGCGCACAGTGCTGCGATTTTTTTCATTCTCTTTCCGTCCTTTCGTCCTGTACTGACATCTTTCGGACTCGTCCGTCCGGCCCGAATGCCATCGTCCGCTTCTTTCATGTCGCTCATGCCGTCGTCATCGGCCATTGCATCCCCTCCTTCCAGGATAAAAAAAACGGGACCCCCCTTGAGCTGCGGGGATCCCGTTCCGGCAAATCAGCGCACGATGTCAGCCGCCGACCCTTCCCGGAGGAGATCCGCCGTTGCCGCACATCATCATGGTGAACATATCGCAGAATCCGTTTCTGATGGAACCGGTCATGGTGATTCCTCCTTTCCGTCGGGCCGGGGGACCGACAAAAAATAAAAACATCTTCGGGAATGCTGGAAGAGGCGTCGCTGGTTCATTCAGCCTCGATCATCTTCCAGGGAAACCTGCAGGAACCGGCACCCTTCCGCAACCTCGCGGAGGTTGCCGCAGCTTCACAGGGCCTGTCCCTCCGTCGCTCCGGATGATTCGATTCAGTATTCAGGTATGACGGAGATTATAGGCTACCTCCGCCGGATCTGTCAACAGTCCGATTTCAACCTAAATCCGCAGGCAGCGGGAGTGTCACCGGTGCTCGCTTGGGCGGGGGGTGCAGATTGTCGTCCTTGACAACTGCACCTGAAACCGACATCCGTGTCGGTTTCTCGGCCCGGGCGCTGTGCCCGGCGACACTCCCTCTGCCTGAAAAATTTGCAGATTTAGGTTCAACCTAAATCCGCCGCAGGGGACGGCAGAGCGGCAGCGGTGAGCAGAAAAAGAGCGGCTGCCGCAAAAACGGCAGTTTTTCTCATGAGGGACACTTCCCTTCGCTGGTGTTTTTTCCGGGACTCAGACCCTTTCCTCGAACTCCTTCTGGTAGACCTTACCGGACCCCATCATGACGCTGATGAAGTTCAGGGAGGGGATATTCTCGCAGATGATCTTTATGATGGCGGCGATGATGGTGGAGATGAGGGCGCCCGCCACGCCCCAGATGAGGCTCCAGAAAAGCAGGGAGATGAGCACCGCGACTGGGCTGAGGTTCAGCCGGTCTCCCATGACCTTGGGGGTTATGAAGTTGCCGATTGTCACCTGGATGGTCAGGAGGACCAGGGCGGTGACGACCGCAGGCATGTAGCTCGGGTAGAACTGTACCAGCGCCACCAGGATCGGGGGGATTGAGGCCACGATGGATCCCACCGTGGGAATAAAGTTCAGGATAAAGGCCAGCAAACCCCAGGTCACCGCAAAGTCCACCTGGAGGAATTCAAGGGCGAACCACACCAGGAATCCCGTCACGGCGCTGATGAAGGCCAGGGCGCTCAGGTACCGGCCGATCTGGAAGGAGATGGTGCCGAGGATGCGTTTTACCTTTTCCGCGGTGCCGGGAGAGAAGGCCTTCTGCAGCTTGTAGTCGAAATAGGGGGCGCCGAGGAGCAGAAACACGAGGAACACGATCACCATGACGAGCTTTGAGACAATGGTGACGAAGGAACCGGACAGCTCGAGAAGGTATCCCCTGACAGTGACGCCCCAGTTGATGGACAACCAGAAGTCAGGCGGAAGGTCAAAGTTCACGGTAAGCGACTTTCCTATATCAAGAAGCCTGGCATAGTATTTCGGAAAGGCCTCTGTGAAGGTGAGAATGCGGGCGTTGAGGAAAAGAGCCCCGAGAACGCAGACGCCGAAGAAGATGGCCAGGACGACGATGACGTTGATGAACGTCGGGATTTTCAGCCGCGAGAGGAACCGCACGATAGGGCCGAAGATGTACGACAGGAGCCATGCGATAATCAGCGGAATGAACACCGCCTGGGCGAAGTTGAGGACCAGCCCCGTGGCCACAATGGAGATGATGCTTACGAGACCGATGATGATCTGGACATTCCCCACAGTATCCACTCCCTTGATAAAAAGGCTTTTTCCATATCCTATTTTACAGGAGGATAGGCATTTTGGAAGAAGGTTTTTCCGTTTCTTCGGAAAAATTGCAATCGTACAGGATATAAGAAAGGATGACCCGGTCCTCCATAAACAGGACGAAGGGGAGCGGAAAAGCCCGCAGGCATTTCCGCTCCCCTTCGTTTCGTTTCACGATTGTTTCCTACAGGCCCCGGTCTGCCTCCAAAATGGCACGGGCAAGAATGTCCGCTCCCCTGGCAAGATCTTCCGGGGTCGTATACTCCTCTTTCGAGTGGCTGATGCCGCCCGCGCTCGGCACAAAAATCATTCCCGCCCTGGTGATCCGGGCCATGGGGTTCGCGTCGTGGGATGCGCCGCTCGGCATGCGCACCCAAGAGACTTTCGTCTCCTCGCAGACGGCTTCCACTGCCGTCTGGAGAAACGGATCGAGATCCACGGCCCCTTTCCAGACCACGGGCTCCATGGAGACGGAAACGTTCTTCCTTTTTTCGAGGAAGGAGCGGAATTTGGTGGCGATCTCGTCCATGACGGAATCCTTCAGCGAACGGATCTCGAGGAGAAAGTCCGCTCTTCCCGGAACGATGGCCACGGCCCCGGGACGGAGGGAGAAGACCCCCACATTGCAGACAAAGTCATCCCTCGTATCCGTCCAGGCATACCACTCGGCGAGCAACTCCGCGGCCTCTCTCATGGCGTCCTTCCGCTCTTTCATGGGCGTGGTGCCCGCGTGGTTGGCCTCGCCGTCGATCCTGACGGCGTACCTGCTGATGCCCACGATACCCGTGGGAATGCCGACGGAGATGTTCCTCCGCTCGAGGTAGGGACCCTGCTCGATGTGAAGCTCGAAGTAGCAGGCGATCCGCCCAGGGTCGGCCTTCGCGGAACGGACTTCTTCCGGCGTCAGACCCACCCTTGCCGGCCTTTCGGCCGGCAGGGGCTCATCCAGCAGTCCGGCAAAGGCCCTGCTCCCGAAGGTACCTCCCATCTCGCCCCCCTCTTCGCCTGTGAACCCGGCGACCACAAGAGAGTGGCGAAGGGGAAGCTTCTTTTCCCGGATGGTCCGGGCTGCCTCCAGGGCCGCCATCACGCCCAGGGAACCGTCGTACTTTCCTCCCCCGGGCACGGCATCCAGGTGGGACCCCGCATATATGGCAGGCAGGGAGGGATCGCTTCCCTCCAGCCTGCCGAAAAGATTTCCGACCCCGTCAACGGTCACGGCGAGCCCTGCCTCCTTCATCCTGTCCTCCACGAACTTCCTGGCCGCCTCGCAGGAAGGGGAAAAGGCGGGGCGGTCCATGCCCTCCCCGTCCACCCAGCCTATACGGCCGAGGGCTTCCAGATCCGCGAGGAAACGGTCTGCGGAGATGATCACGGGACTATACCGTGGGGATCCCCAGCTCCTTGAGGATCCTGGCGATTTCCTTCCTCGTCTCCTCGCCGGCTGGAAGGATGGGCAGGCGGGGCAGTCCCCCCTTGAAGCCGACCATGTCCATGGCTGCCTTCATGCCGCCGATGCCGAAGCGGCTGGTGACGGCGGCATTGAGGGGAAGGAGGGCGAGTTGCATCTTCCGGGCTTTCTCAATATCGCCCTTTTCGAAGTTCTCCTGGATTTCGGCGCAATAGTCGGGAACCACGTTGGCCACCGCCAGGGTTCCGCCGACACCGCCGAGCAGGAGGGTGGCGAGAAGATAGCTTCCTGAGCCGGCGAAAACAGAGAAGCCCTCGGGAGCCTTCGCGAGCACTTCGGAAATCTGGACGATGTTGCCTCCGCTGTCCTTGATGCCGGTGATGTTGGGGTGGGCGGCGAGCTTCAGGGTCAGGGACGAGGGGACGTTCACCCCGGAGTTGCCGGGCATGTTGTAGATCATCACGGGGATGGGAGAGGCGTCGGCGAGCATGGTGTAGAAATTCCCGAGGGCGGCCTCGTGCATGTCCTTCTTGTAGTAGTTGGGGGTCACGACGAGGGCCACGTCGGCCCCGACAGCGGCGCATTCCTTCGTAAGCTGCAGAGTCTCCTTGAAGGACTCGCAACCCGTTCCGGCGATGACCATTTTTTCCGCCGGAAGGTGGTTTCTCGCGGTCTCCACGAGCTTCACCTTTTCCTCGTGGGAAAGCAGGGTGAACTCGCCGTTGCTGCCCAGCACCACGAGGCCGGACAGTTTCGTTGCGCCGAAGGCCACCGTGTTCTCTGCAAAGGTCGAATAATCCACCTCTCCGGAAGCGTCGAAGGCGGTGGCGATGGGGGCGAAAATTCCACGGACTTTTTTCATTTGGTTTCTCTCCTCGTCAAAAATATATGATATTCCGTATATGATACTTCAAAACCTGGCGAACCGGAAGATGGTCTCCCGGCACTTTGCCCTAAACCCGCTTGAAGCTGTTTACTTTTTGGTCCGAAAAATGTTGTCCCCACCTAACAATGGCGGAAGGGGCGTGAAATAGGCTACAATAGGACTGCCCCCGGGAAAGGGATAGCTGCCGCATTGTGCGGACCCCCGCCGGGAGCGGATTCGCATTCATTTTCGGGGAAAGAGTCACATTCCAGGAGTGGAGGGGAAATATGAGAAATTTTTTTGAGGAACTTCTCGGGATGCTTGAGAAGGGGGCAAGGAAGGAACAGCGGTTCGACGGCGAGGAGTGGGGAACGCCTCCGCCAAGGGAGAGGAAAAAACTGAACCTGGGGTTTTTCAAGTATGCGGTTCTCCTGATCGTGGCCGCCCTGGTGGCCTACCAGGGATTCTACATCGTTCCCGCCGGGTCCCGGGGCGTGGTCTTCCGGCTGGGAAGGGTCTCCGGGGTGGCTGACCAGGGTATCAACTTCAAGCTGCCCGTCATCGACCTCGTCACCATAGTGAACACGGAGCAGATCCAGCGTTTCGAATACGGCTACAGGACGGTGAATCCGGGGCCGCCGGCGACTTTTGCCGACCGGCCCGACGAGTCGAAGATGCTCACCGGGGACAACAAAATCGTGGAGATCGACTGGGTTCTCCAGTTTCAGGCGGGAGACCCGGTCTCCTTCGTGGTGAACCTCCCCGAGGACAGGGCTTTTCGTGAGAAACTGATCCGGGACGTGGCGGAGTCGACGCTCCGGGAAGTCATCGCCTCAAGACAGCTCGACGACGTGCTCACCACAGAAAAAGAGGCCTCCCAGACGGAGGCGAAGAAGCTCATCCAGGAAAAGCTGGACTTCCTCAAGACCGGTGTGTTCATCCTGGCGGTCCAGTTCCAGGACGTGAATCCGCCGAAAGCTGTCCAGGCGGCCTTCAGCGAGATCAATACCGCGAGGGCCGAACGGGAACGTTTGATTCTCGAGGCGGACAAGTACTCCAACGAAATACTGTCCAGGGCGGAGGGAGAAGCAGACAAGATCCTCAACGAAGCCGAGGCCTACAAGTTCCGCCGCATCTCCCTGGCGGAGGGCGAGGCGGCAAGGATCAGGTCCCTTCACGGGGCCTACAGGGAAAACCCTGACCTGGTGCTGAACAACCTCTGGCTGGAGAACATGGAGAAGGTCTGGCCGAAACTGAAGGTGTTCATCGTGGACGCCGGGGAGAACGCCCTCCAGGTGCTTCCCCTGGAGCAGTTCTTCAAATCCGCGGGAGCGACGTCTCCCGACGGGGCACAGTAGGAGGGAGCCGGGATGAAAAGAAAACTGTTTTTCCTCGCGCTGTTCGCGGTTTTGCTGGCGCTTTCGGGATGTTTCTACATCCTCCGGGCCGACGAGCAGGCAGTGGTCCTGAGGCTGGGAAAGGTGAACGCCACCCGGACCGATCCTGGAATATACTTCAAGCTTCCCTTTGTCGACCAGCTCACGAGGTACTCGAAGAAGCTGATAGAATACGACGCCGACCCGGTGGCGGTGGTCACCAGCGACAAAAAAAACCTGGTGTTCGATACCTTCGCCCTCTTCCGGATCTCAGAACCTGAAACCTTCTTCCGGAGGGTGCGCACGGTGGGTTCCGTCCAGCAGCGGCTTGACGACTCCATTTACTCTGCTGTCCGGATCGTGTCCGGGCGGCTCACCCTGGATGAACTGGTGAAGGACAGGCGGCAGTATGCCATCGAGCAGGGCACCCTCATCGCCCAGGAACAGTCGAAGGAATACGGTGTGGAAATCCTGTCGGTGGCATTCAAGCGGGTTTTCCTGCCCCAGGACAACGAACAGGCGGTCTACCGCTCCATGCAGGCGGAACGCAACCGTGTAGCGGGACAGCTCCGGGCGGAAGGCCAGGCGGAGGCCATTACCCGCAGGTCCATCGCCGACAGGAAGGAAGTGGAGATGATCGCCGAGGCGAGAAGAAAGGCCGAGGAGATCAAGGGACAGGGGGACAGCACCGCCCAGGACACCCTGGCGAAGGCCACTTCCGAGGCGAAGGACCTTTACCTTTTCATCAAGACCATGGACTTTTACCAGAACACCCTTCCGGGCACCCCGATCCTGCTCCGCCCGGGAGAAGGAATCCTGAAGTACCTCAAGGGCGTGGGAACACCGCCGGCGAGGAACGAGTAGAAAAGCGGCAGCAACCAGGCGCTGCCGAGGAGGAAGACTGCGCTCCTGCCTGTACGGAACCATTGTCTCATGTTCTCAGGACGCAGGTTTATGCGGTGACCTGCTTTCCTTCACTTTTTGCTACCGCACGTTGATTAATTATACGAGGAGGAGGAAGAATGAACGAATTCACACCCTGGCACAACGAGACCCTTGGAAAAAAAGTTGCGGAGGCCCTGAAGAAAAACGGGTTTGAAGCGGAATACTGCCCCTCCGCCGCCGCGGCCGCGGACAAGATCCTGGAGCTCATTCCCGAATCTGCGTCTGTGGGCTTCGGCGGCTCGTGGACAGTGAAAGCCCTTGGCCTTCAGGACAAACTGGCGTCCCGGGGGAACACCATTCTTGACCATGGAGCCCCCGGTCTCTCCAATGAGGAACGCATGGAGGTCAGGAAAAAGCAGCTCACCTGCGACGTGTTTCTCTCCGGAACGAACGCCGTCACCCTTGACGGGCAGCTCGTCAACAGGGACGGGAACGGGAACCGGGTGGCCGCCATGATCTTCGGCCCGGGAAAGGTTATTGTCGTTCTGGGGACGAACAAGATCGTGAAAGACCTAAACGCGGCCGAGGAGCGGATTCGGATGGTCGCCGCTCCTGTGAACAACAAAAGGCTCGGCCTGCCCAATCCCTGCACCCAGACGGGGCTCTGCATGGACTGCCGGACCGGGACGAGGATCTGTAACGTCACCACCATCATCAGCAGGCGCCCGGGATCCACACCATTCCACGTGTTCGTCGTCGGGGAAGAACTGGGCTTCTAACGCTCCCCTGTGAGCGGACGGAAAAAGGCCCTGGCCGGAGCGTTCCTCCGGCCAGGGCCTTTTTCCATGTTCTTCGGGATGCTTATTCCGCTTCCTTTTCCATCTCTTCGAGGATCGCGGCGGCGTCCCCCACAAGGGCGGGGCACATGGTCCGGAAAAGATTCAGTTCCTTCGCCTTTGCGAGTCCTTCCGAGGTGCTCGTGTCCACCCCGAGGAGATCACGGCAGAGAAGAAATTTGTTCCGTTCCCGAAACCGCCTGATGAACTTTTCGACTTTCCCGTACACCGCAGCTCTTCCCGCCGCCGTGACGCACTCTTCGGACCCGTAGCGGAGTCCAAGGACCATAATGGCTCCCGCCACGGCGCCGCAGGTGTCTCCCGTACGCATTCCGCTTGCGAAACCGGATGCGATACGGACCGCCGTTTCCCTCGATAGTCCCAGCCCTTTCCCGCAGGCCGCGAGAACAGCCTGCGCTCAGGCAAAGCCGTCAAGCATGAGCTGGGGGGCTTCCTGTACACAACTCACCGAAAAACACCTCCCCAGGAAAAAAGGAACGGCCGAAATACCAAAATCGAGGGGACGGAGCACCCGTCCCCTCCCCGTTCTTCACAGGGAAATGCTATTCGTTGACGAGCCCTTTCTGGAGAACGCCAAGGGCTTTTCCGAGCTCGATTGTATACCCGCACTTCACGCAGCTCCGCTCCACGGCGGCGATGGCCGAGACGAGGGTGTGCTTGTCGATGTTGCCCATGTGCCCCATGCGGAAGCCCTTGCCGGCAAATCCGCCCAGGCAGCCGGCAGTCTGCGCTCCCTCGCCGGCGAGGACGGTACGGAACTTGACGTCGTCGATGCCGGAACCTTCAGGATAAAGATAGACGGAGAGCGTCGGCGCGCGGAAGGCCTTATCCGCGGCGACCCTGAAGCCGATGGCCTCCAGGGCGGCGTCGAATACGGCGGCCTGGCGGCGGTGGCGGGCATAGCGCTCCTCGAGCCCCTCCTCCTTCATGATGCGCACGGATTCCTTCAGCGCCCAGACAAGGTTGATGGCGGGAGTTCCCCAGTACTTCGAGGGATCGTGCATGACTGGAAGCCACTTGTCGAAGTCGATATAGGACTCCGGGATAGTGCCGAGGCTCTTTCTTCTCTCCATGGCCTTCGCGCTGGCCCACACCATGGTCAGGCCCGGCGCCACGCCGAAGGCCTTCTGGGAGCAGGAAAGAACCACGTCGATACCCATGGTGTCCATGTACTGATCGGCGCCGCCGGAAGCGGCCACACCGTCCACGATATAGACGATCTCAGGATGCTTCTTCATCACTTCGCCGATGGCCGCGATGGGGGCCTCCACGCCTGTGGAGGTCTCCACGTGGGTCACCGTGACCGCCTGGTACTGTTTCTCGGCCAGTTTCTTCTCCACCATCTCAGGGGTCACCGATGTGCCCCATTCGGCGGAGAGGACATCGGTGTTGAGCCCTTTCCGGGTGCACATGTCGATGAACCGGTCGCCGAAGTAGCCGTTGGAGCAGATGAGGACGTTGTCCCCCCGCTTCGTGGTGTTGGCGATGGCCATTTCCATGCCCATGGTGCCGGAGCCGGCGACGACAAACACTTCGCCGTCACATCGCCACATGGCCTTAAGGTCAGCGATGACCTCGGAAAAGTCCTTCACGAAAGCGGTGTCGCCGAAGGCCACGGTTTCCCTGCCCATCTGGTCCTGGATGGAGCGCACCACCGGTGTGGGTCCGGGTATCATGACGAGCTTGTTGGTCTTGATCATACTGTCTTCCTCCTTTGTTTTCTCTTTTTCTTTTATCCGGCGGACCGTCCGCCGGAACACGGACACTCTTCGAAGCAGGCAATCTCCCTGCCGATGGCCTCCGCCGCCCGTGCGACGAGAGAGCCGTATTTCTCCAGGAGTTCGGTGGGGAATCGGTACACCGGGGCGGAGACGCTCACGGCGCCCCTCGGACGCCCCGATCCGTCCAGGATGGCCGCTCCGACGCACCGGAGCCCCTGCTCGTTCTGTTCGTCATCCACGGCATACCCCCTTGAACGGATGCCGGGAAACTCTGCGGCGACTTCGCCGGGAACAGGCTCATGGAGTTCTTTCAGGTCGTCGGGAGATAACCAGGCGAGAAGGGCCTTTCCGGCGGAGAGGCGGAAAAGGGAGGCCCTGCCGCCGATTCGGGAGTGCATGCGCACCTGGTAGGGGCTTTCTATCTTGTCGAGGTAGTAGAACTCTCCTCTTTCGTAGACGAAGAGGTGGACCGTTTCCTTCGTTTCGTTCCTGAGGGAGAGAAGGTGAGGCCTGGCAGCTTCGGCAAAGCCGACCTGGCTGCGGTAGGCGTCCGCCAACAACAGCGTCACTGGACCGAGCTCATACTCGCCGCCCCGGTTCAGGACGGCCCGCTCGGCCTCGAGGCTGTCGAGAATGCGGTACACGGTGGCCTTGGGAAGGGAGACGGCAGAGGCGATCTCGGTGATTCCGAGAGGCCGTTTCTCCTGCGCGAGATGAACCAGTATGGAAAAAGCCCGTGAGATAACCCTAATGTTCCCGTTTTCCATTGTCGTTTCGCTCCATGGATTTTTTATCCGCAATGTAAAATACATTCTAGCCAATAAATCCCCGAGTGTCAATGTCGCCTTGGCCTAAATCCGCAGGCAGCGGGGAGTGTCACCGGTGCTCGCTTGGGCGGGGGGTGCAGATTGTCGTCCTTGACAACTGCACCTGAAACCGACATCCGTGTCGGTTTCTCGGCCCGGGCGCTGTGCCCGGCGACATTCCCTCTGCCTGAAAAACCTGCGGATTTAGGCTTGGTTGGCGGGGAAGACGCATTTGAATTTGCTGATTTTTTCTGTTACACTCCCCCGTAATTTCACTAAGAGTGCAGAACGGGGGTGCTTTCCCGTTCTAGAAGGAGGCCTTTCATGAATTATCCCCTGGAAAATCCGGCGTTCGGCTGCCTGGAGCGGGAGCGGGATTCCCTTCTCGGCTTCTGGGAAGAACTTGTGAACATGGAAAGCGGTTCGAGAGACAAGGAGAACGTGGACAGGGTAGCGGAGAGAGTTGAAAAAGAACTCCGAAACATAGGAGCCGAAACGGAGGTTCTTCGTTTCGAAAAGGCCGGAAACAGCGTAGCGGCCGTCCTTGGTCATGATCGCCCTGGTGCGCCCGTGGCGCTGATCGGACACTACGACACGGTTTTCCCCGCCGGGACCGTTGAAAAAAGGCCGTTCCGCATAGAAGACGGCAAGGCTTTCGGCCCCGGCGTCCTGGACATGAAAGGAGGGGTCGCCCTCCTCATCTTCGCCGCAAAGGCCCTGGAAGAAGCAGGGTACAGGGAGAGGCCCATCCGGTTCATCCTTGCAGGGGACGAGGAAACGGCCCATTGCAATTCCAATATGGCGAAAGAATTCGAAGAGCGCTCAAAGGGCTGCATTGCCGCCTTCAACTGCGAAACAGGGGACCCCTCGAACAAAATCGTTGTGGGAAGGAAAGGAGTCGTCCAGTGCGAGATGACGGTGAAGGGTCTTGCGGTCCATGCGGGCAGGGAGCCCCAGAAGGGACGGAGCGCCATCCTCGAGCTCTCCCATAAGATCGTGGACATTCACCGCCTCACCGACTACAGTCGGGGGCTCACCTTCAACGTGGGAACAGTGAAGGGCGGAGTGGTTCCCAATGCCGTGCCCGACTTCGCCTGGGCCGGAATCGACGTCCGGTGCATGACCACGGACCAGATTGCGGAAGCGAAGGAAAAGCTTTTGGCGGTCGCAGGCACAACCTACGTCGAAGGAACGTCGACGGAACTTTCCTTTCCTGCCTCCTTTTTCCCCATGGAACAGACCCCGGGAAACGAACGGCTTTTTGAGTACGTGGCCGGCATTTACCGGGAACTCGGCCTTCCCGCCCCTTCCATGGAATTCTCCGGCGGCGGCTCC
Source organism: Aminivibrio sp. (assembly GCF_016756745.1). Classification (NCBI taxonomy): domain Bacteria; kingdom Thermotogati; phylum Synergistota; class Synergistia; order Synergistales; family Aminobacteriaceae; genus Aminivibrio; species Aminivibrio sp. The sequence goes on along the minus strand of NZ_JAESIH010000062.1, from coordinate 22,752 downwards.
GACTCGGCATTCTCCGTCTGTGCGGGAGTTCCGACGGTGGATCAGATGGGAGTGAAGGGAGAGTGGAATCACTCCGACAGAGAGTACGCCTTCGTGGACTCGATCTTCGAGCGGGCCAGGGTTCTTGCTGCCTGCATCCTCAACATCTGGCGCTTCGAAAGGTAGAGGGTTCCGGCCCCCGGCGAAGAGAGCGGGAGTCCTTCTGTACGAAAAGCTCGGGCTGGACAGGTTCTACACCCCCTTCACCTGCCTCGGTGTCACAGCCTTTTTCGCTTGGCTCTCCTTCTATCTTCAAGGAGTCTCGAAGGGAATGGGCATGACGGTGAGCTATTCCATCTGGGCCCTCATCCTCGGTGCCGTAGCGGGGCATATAGGCATTGTGCCGGAAAAAATCCTGGACAAGGGCAAATCGTCCGGCTTCTTCTCCATGGTGGTCTTTGCGGCCATCATCCCGTCCCTGGCCACCATCAAGGTAGGAGATCTTCAGACCCTTCTCTTCCAGACAGTGGTGATTTTCATCGCCGTCGCGGCAGGAACCTTCCTGTTCATATACTTCCTGCCTCTCTGGAAAATCGTGGGGTCGAGGAATCTTTCCGTGGGCATCGCCATGGCCCAGATGCTCGGCTTCCCCGCCACCACCATCAGGGGAGGCGTCAAGGCGAACGTCATCCCCTAAATCCGCACCTCAGAGGGAGTGTCACCGGAACTTGCTTGGGCGGGGAGTGCAGATTGTCGTTCGTGACAACTGCCCAAGCGAGTCCCGCGGCTCCCTGCGTTCGCCGGTTGCCTGCTTGTGAAACCGACATCCGTGTCGGTTTCTCTCACCTCAGGCGCCCTTCCCCAGGGGATATCTCCGCAAGGAGCGCGGAGCGAGATCTCTTCGCCCCCGGGGAGGGCGAATTCACCGTATGCCCGGCGACACTCCCTCTGCCTGAAAAATGAGCGGATTTAGGTGTTCTGTCGAACATTGACGAATCTCCCCTTGATCGGTAATATTGAATATACACCGTGATAGAAGAGAACTCTCTCTCCCGGCTCCAGGAGGGAATCGCCATGGGAATCATCCGGTGGGGAATGATTGGATGCGGTTCAGTCTGCGAGGTGAAAAGCGGCCCCGACATCGACACCGTCTATATCGCCGCTCCTCCCGATTCCCACAGGGAGTACGCCCTTTTCTGCGCGGAACAACGGAAGCCCGCCTACATCGAAAGACTCCTCGGAAGAACCTGGGAGGACTGCGCGGCCATCGCCCGGGCGTTCAGGGCAACGAAAACGCCTGTCTTCGCCTCTTTTTACTGAAGGTCCATGCTCCGCTCCATCAAAATCCGGGAGGTCCCCGTCTCCGGCGTAATAGGAAAGGTGAGAGGCTTTTCCTCCATTTCGTCCTTTGCTCCCGAAAACGGTGAACTGACCGGCGAAAGGAAAAGCCCGTCGCGGCTGGACAATGCCCGGAAAGCTTCCTTCACGGCGGAGATGATCCTCGCCCCTTACTACGGGCGGCCCGTCCTGGCCCGATGATCTTCCGGCTCCCGGCCGGAGAAAGGTGTGGTGCCCATGAGAATACCCTACGATGAAATGAAGAACCTCTTTGAGAGAATCCTCCTGAAGTACGGCTTTCCTGAAAAGACGGCGGCCCGGGCAGCCGTGATGTTCACCGACAACAGCTGCGACGGCGTGGCATCCCACGGCCTGAACCGTTTTCCCCGGGTTCTGTCCTACATTTCGAAGGGACACATCGACCCCCATGCCGAACCTGCCCCGGAAGCTTCCTTCGGCGCCCTGGAGCGCTGGAACGGCAACCGGGGCATGGGGTGCACCAACGCGGCAGCCGCCATGGACAGGGCCATGGAGCTCGCCAGGCAGTACGGCCTCGGGTGCGTGGCCCTGAGGAACACGAACCACTGGATGAGAGGCGGCTCCTACGGATACCAGGCGGCGAAGGCGGGTTTCATGGCCTTCTGCTGGACCAATACCCTGCCGAACATGCCCCCCTGGGGGGCGAAGGAATGCCGTGTGGGAAACAACCCCCTGGTCATGGCCTTTCCATGGAAGGACGCTCCCGTGGTCATGGACGGCGCCCTGGCCCAGTACTCCTACGGCGCCCTTGACGGATACCGCATGGCTGGAAAGCAGCTCCCCTTCCCCGGCGGCTACGACCGGGAGGGAAAACTGACCACCGATCCTGCGGCCGTGATGGAGACTTGGCGGGTCCTGCCTATCGGCCTCTGGAAGGGCTCGGGCTATTCCCTCGTGCTGGACCTCATAGGTTCGGTACTGTCCAAGGGGAACTCCGTCCACCAGATCGGGAAGCTCGGCGACGAGATCGCCGTGACCCAGGTCTTTCTCGCCTTCGACGTGGAAAATACTTCCGGCAAGGAATACGCCGAAAAGACGGCGGCTGCCATACTGGAGGATTTCAGAAGTGCCGAACCGGCGGAACCGGGAGGAATCTATTACTATCCCGGCGAAAAGGCGGCCCGCACCCGGAGGGAAAACCTCGAAAAGGGAATCCCCGTTGTTGAGGAAATCTGGTACAATCTTCTGAAAGAACTGAACTGACATCGGAAGTTCTTTGCGGCAAACCCGCAAAAATTCACACACGAAAGGGGTACCAAATATGAAGAAACCTGTTGTATTGCTTCTTGCAGCCGTTCTTGCGCTCGTTTTCGTCCTGCCCGTGCAGGCGGCTCCCCTGAAGCTGGTGGCGGCCCATAACCAGACATCCCAGGAGAACCCCTACCAGTACGGGATGCTGAAGTTCAAGGAAGTGGTCGAGAAGCTCTCCAATGGCGAGATCTCCGTGGACGTCCATGCCGGCACCATCGGCACCAACGAAGACGAGCTCGTGGAGAAGCTGAAGCTCGGTGCCGCCGACGTGGTCGTTGCCTCCCCCGGATTCATGACCAAGATCGGCATTCCCGAGGTGGACCTGTTCTCCCTGCTGTACCTCTTCAACAGCTTCGATCACTGGGAGAAGGCCGTGGACGGCGAAGCCGGACAGGCCCTCGCCAAAATCATCAACGAGAAGTCAAAGAACACCTTCCGCATCGCCGCCTACTGGTCCGCAGGCGTCCGGAACTACTACGGCAAGAAGCCCATCAACACCATGGACGACCTGAAGGGTATGAAGATCCGCACCCAGATGTCCGGCGTCGTGGCCGATTTCTGGAAGCAGACCGGCGCCATCCCCACCCAGGTTGCCTGGGGCGAACTGTACCAGGCCCTGCAGCAGGGCATCGTGGACTGCGCGGAAAACGACTACACCAATTTCAGCCTTCTTGACCACCACAAGACGCCCAACGGCAAGTTCATCACCGAGACGGAGCACGACTTCACCACCCGCTTCGTCCTCATGAACGGCAAGAAGTTCGACGCCCTCACCGACCAGCAGAAGGAATGGATCACCGAGGCCCTGAAGCAGGCCACCGCCGAGGAGCGGCAGATCACCTACGCCATGCTCTCCAAGTCCAAGGAGAAGGTCATCGCCGAAGGCGGCATCGTGAATACCATCGACAAGGCCCCCTTCATCGCCATCGCCGTCCCAATACAGGACAAGCTCGCCGAGAAACTGGGCATCCAGGATCTCCTGGAGATGGTCCGCGCCGCCGGCAAATAGGGCGCGCCGCTGAAAGGAAGTCTCCATTTCCATTCCCCGCGCTCCTTTCGAGGGAGCGCGGGGAATGTTCCTTTTTCTTTTAAGAAAAATACTGCGCCCGAGAGGGTTTCAAAGAGGAGGAGAACCGTGAAAAGACTGATCGAACTGCTGGTCCGCATCCAGGAAACCCTTGGAATGGTCCTGCTCTCCATTTTCTTTCTAGCCATCCTGGCCCAGATTACCGCCCGCTATATGGCCATCCCGCTGCTCTGGACAGAAGAGGTGGCCAACTACGCCTTCATCTGGGCCGTTTTTATGGGGGCTTCCGTCATGGTCCACTACAAGGCCCACTTCGCCTTCAACTTTTTCAGGGACAAATTCCGGGGGAAGAGGGGCGCCTTCTACGACGTTTTCATATCCGTCATTCTACTCTGCTTCACCGTTCCCATGACCCTCTACGGGAGCACGGTAGTCACCGAATTCTGGGATTACAACTGGATCACCCTCACCTGGGTGAAAATGGGGTATACGTGGCTCTGCCTGCCCATTGCGGGAGGAGCCATGACCCTCTACCTGGCGGGACACATCGTGGAAGACATCAAAATTCTCACCTCCCGGGAGGCCTTATCATGACGCCCCTGCTTATCGTCGGCCTTTTTGTTCTCCTCATCTTCCTCGGCGTGCCCATCGCCTTCGTCATCGGGATCATCTCCCTGACGGGCATCGCTACCATTCCCTTCATCCCGAACCTCACCGTGTTCATGAAGATGTTCAACGGACTCAACTCCTTCGTCCTCCTGGCCATCCCTCTCTTCATCTTCGCGGCGAACCTCATGAACCACGGGAAAATCACCCAGAAGCTCGTGGATTTCTGCATCACCCTCGTCGGGAACATCCGGGGCGGACTGGCCCATGCCAACATTCTCGTCTCCATGATCTTCGCCGGCGTCTCCGGCTCCTCTCAGGCAGACACTGCCGGGGTGGGAAAGATGCTCATCCCCGCCATGATCAGTACGGGCTACGACAAGGAAAATGCCGTGGGCGTCACCGCCGCGTCCTCCACGATAGGCGTCATCATCCCTCCGAGCATCCCCATGGTGGTCTACTCCGGCCTGACCAACGCCTCCGTGGCGGCCCTCTTTCTCGGGGGAATGATCCCCGGCATCCTCGTGGGATTGGCCATGATGCTCATCGTGTACTTCATGGGCCGCAGGCGCAACTTCCCGAAGTATGAAAAAGCGGTGCCCGGAGAAGTGGGAAAGCTTTTCAAAGAAGCTTTTCCCGCCCTGCTCACACCCCTGATCATCGTGGGCGGCATCACCACGGGCTGGTACACCCCCACGGAGGCCGCAGCCTTTGCGTCGGTGTACGCCATGATCATCAGCTTCTTCTACTACAAAACCCTGAAGATAAGGGACCTGCCGGGGATCATCAAGGAAACCCTGAAGCTGAGCTCCATGTCCCTCTTCGCCCTGGCCACGGCCAGTGCCCTCGGGGAGCTGCTGGGCTACTACAAGGCCTCGGAGCACGTGGCGGGCTTCTTCGCCGCCCATGTGGGAAGCCCTGAGATCTTCATGCTCATCGTCATCGCCTTCTTCCTCTTCGTCGGCACCTTCATGGACGCCATCCCGGCCATGATCCTCTTCATACCGGTCATCCTGCCCTCGGCACTCAGGATGGGGATCAGCCCGGTCCACCTCGGGGTGGTGGTGGTCATGACCCTGGCGGTGGGGCTGGTGACACCTCCCTACGGGCTCTGTCTTCTCATCGCGGGCTCCATAGCCGATTTATCCATCGAACGGGCGCTGAAGGGCGTGCTGCCCTATATCTCCGCCCTGATGCTCATCCTGCTCGCCGTGGCCATGTTTCCCGACGTGGCCTTCTTCGTGCCGAAGCTGCTCGGCATAATGTAACGGGGAACCCGCACGAAACAGGGGAGGATGCCTGCGGGCCCGCGGGCATCCTCCCCTGTTTTTGTACCTGCTTTCCTTAAAGAGCCGTCAGATGTACTGCCGTGCCGTCTCCGTGCCCTTCAGGACTCTGAAGGCGCCGTCCGCAAGAGCCTGCATCTCGTCCTCCCCGGGGTAGATCCTCACAGGGGCGATAAAGGAGACCCTGCCGGCGATGATACCGGTGAATTCCTCGCTGTAGGCAAGACCGCCCGTAAGGACGACCGCATCCACCCTGCCTTCCAGTACGGCCGCACAGGCCCCGATTTCCTTGGACATCTGGTAGGCCATGGCCTCGAAGAGCAGCTTCGCCTTTTCGTCTCCTTCGTGCATGCGCCGCAGGACTTCCCTGAAATCGCTGGTTCCGAGGTGGGCGACGAGCCCCCCCCTGCCGGTGATCATCTTCAGCAGGGTCGGCTGGTCATACCTGCCGCTGAAGGCCAGCCGCACAAGAGCGCCTGAGGGAAGGCCGCCCGCCCGCTCGGGCGAGAAGGGCCCGTCGCCGTCCAGGGCGTTGTTCACGTCGACAACCCGCCCGTGGTCATGGGCACCCACGGAGATTCCCCCACCCATATGGGCAATGATGAAATTGCACTGCTCATAGGGCTTGCCCAGATCTGATGCCGCCCTGCGGGCCACGGATTTCTGGTTCAGGGCGTGGAAGATGGACCGCCGCTCGATCTCCGGCAGGCCGGAGTACCGGGCAAGGGGGCCAAGCTCGTCCACAACTACGGGGTCCACGATAAAGGCCTTCCCGCACCCTCCTTCGCGGGCAAGGCGCACCGCCAGGAGAGCGCCGAGGTTGCTCGCATGAGCCCCCCACCTGCAGGACCGCACGTCGGAGAGCATTTTATCGTTCACTTCATAGGTTCCGCTTTCAATGGGGCTCAGCAGCCCGCCTCTTCCCACGACGGCGTCGATCTCGGCCAGGTTTGTTCCGTGGGTCTCGAGACATTTCCGTACCTCCCCGAGCCGGAATCCCTCCTGGTCGGAAATGGAAGCAAACTTCCCGATGACGTCCGTATCATACCGCTGGGTTTCGCTCCACAGCTCCCTGCCGTCCTCGAAGAGGGCGACCTTGGTGCTCGTGGAGCCGGGGTTGAGCGCAATTACCTTCATGGCCGGCCGTCTTACTTCTGGAAATCGGACAGGGCGACGGCGGCGGCGATGGAGAGGAGCTTCGCCCTGGCGGAGTCGGCCCTGCTGGTGAGCACGACGGGCGCGGACGCGCCGAGGATCAGGCCGGCGGTCTCGTTCTTCGAAAAGTAGACGATGGCCTTGGCGAGCATATTTCCTGCATCGATGTCGGGGACGATGAAGACATCTGCCTTGCCTGCCACGGGGGAGATAATGCCCTTGGTCTTTGCGGACTCTTCGCTCACGGCGTTGTCCAGGGCAAAGGGGCCGTCCACGACGCAGTTCTTGATCTGCCCCCGGCGGTTCATCTGGGTGAGGGCGGCGGCGTCAAGGGTGGCGGGCATATCGGGGTTCACCACTTCCACCGCTGCGAGTACTGCCACCTTGGGCTCGGCCACGCCGAAGGCCCTGGCGAGGTTTACCGTGTTCTGGGTGATGTCTGCCTTGGCGGCGAGGTCGGGATACATGTTGAAGGCGGCGTCGGCCAGGAAGAAGATCCGGTCGTACCCTTCAACGCTGTGGAAGTAGCAGTGGGAGATGATGTTCTTGCCCTTCCGGAGCCCCACTTCCTTGTTAAGCATGGCCCGGAGGAAGTTATTGGTGTGGATCTGGCCCTTCATGTAAATATCGGCCTTCTTCGAGGACACCTGGGAGACGGCGGTGATGCCCATGGCGGGCTCGTCCCGCTCGTCGATGACCTCGTAGTTGGCAAGGTTCACGCCGGCCTGGTCTGCAGCTGCCTTGATCTTGTCAGCGTTTCCGACAAGAATGGCCTCGGCGAACCCCGTCCGCCTGGCCTCCTCGATGGCGGAGAGCAGGCCGGCCTCTTCGGCCATGGCCACGGAGATCTTCTTCGGGCCCTTCTCGGCGCCGATTTTCTTCGCGTACTCGAGAAGCTGTGACAGTGAACGGATCTGTTCCATAATGCAATTCCTCCTCTGAAATTGGGTCTGAATTTTCAGCTCCGGGCGACTACCGCGCCAAGGGCGATTGAAAGCAGCTTGGTTTCCATGCTGTCGAAACGGCTTGTGAGGACGATGGGTTTCCTGGCCCCGAGGATGACCCCGGCGCCCTTGCCTCCCGTCATGTAGAGCAGCACCTTTCCGACGAAGTTTCCCGACTCGATGTCGGGGACCAGGAGCATGTCGGCGTTTCCTGCCACAGGGGAGCTGATCCCCTTGATCTTCGCCGATTCCTCGCTTACGGCGTTGTCAAGCGCCAGGGGCCCGTCCACGATGCATCCCCGGATCTGCCCTCGTTCGTTCATCTTCGCCAGGGCGGCGGCGTCGAGGGTGGCCTGCATGTCCGGGTTGACGGCCTCCACCGCGGCGAGGGCGGCGATCCTGGGCTGGGGAACACCGATCTTGTGATAGCAGGCAGCCGCGTTTTCTATAATCTTTGCCTTGGCGTTCAGGTCGGGGTACGTGTTCATTCCCCCGTCGGAGATGCCGATAACCCGACGCCCCATGGCGGGAACCTCGAAGAGGAAAAGATGGGAGAGTAGGGAACCTGTCCGGAGCCCCCACTCTTTGTCGAGGACTGCCTTGAGAAGGGTCGATGTCTTCACGAGCCCCTTCATGAGGAGGTCCGCCTCGCCGGAGGAGACCATCCGGACGCTCCGCTCCACCGCTTTTTCGTCGTCCTTCTCCTCCACGATGCCGACCCCGGAGAGATCGCACCCGTCCTGCTCGGCGAGGGCACGAATCCTGGCGCCGTCGCCTATAAGCACTGCCTTCACCACACCCTCCCGGCCTGCCCGGGCCACGGCCGCAAGGGCGTCGTCGCTGTAGGGGCATGCGAGCGCGAGGGTCATGGGGCGCCCCTTCCTGCTTTCTTCAAGGAGAAAATCCAGTTTCTGCATGGTCATGCCTTTTCGCCTCCCGAAATAAACCGGCCATAGATTTTGCATTCCTCTTCACCGCGGAGGACACGGAGGGCCCCTTCCGCGAGGGCGGGCATTTCATCCTCTCCCGGATAGACCAGCACGGGGGCTATCCACTGGACCCTTTTCTGCACGGCGGCCACAAAGTCGCTGTCGAAGGCCACTCCGCCGGTAAAGAGAACGGCGTCCACCCTGCCGGAAAGGACCGGGGCCTGGGAACCTATCTCCTTCGCGACGGCGTAGGCCATGGCGTCCAGGACTTCCCGCGCCCGTTCGTCTCCTCCGGCGGCCATGGCTCTCACTTCCCTGACGTCCGACGTTCCCATGTAGGCCATGAGGCCTCCCCTGCCGACTATCTTCCGGAGCATGTCCTTTTCGGTCATGCTTTCGCCGAAGCACATCCGCACGAGATCCCCCGCCGGAAGGCCTCCGGCTCGCTCCGGGGAGAAGGGGCCGAACTCGTTGGTGTTGTTCAGGTCGGTCATCCGCCCCTTTTCGTGGGCGCAGACGGTGATGCCCCCGCCGATGTGGGCCACGATGAAGTTCAGTTCATCCCATGGCTTGCCGAGATCCTTCGCGGCGCGGCGCACGGTGGCCTTGATGTTGAGAGCATGTCCCAGGGAGATTCTCGGAAGTTCGGGGAGCCCGGTGATCTTCGCCACGGGGTTCATCTCGTCCACCGCCACGGGGTCCACGATGAAGGCGGGGATGTTCCGGGGACGGCAGATGGCGTCGGCAAGAATGCCCCCGAGGTTGGAGGCGTGCTCCCAGGGCTTGCCCATGCGGAGATGCTTCAGCAGCTGGTCATCCACGGCGTAAGTTCCTCCGGGGATGGGCTTCACAATCCCCCCTCGCCCGACCACGGCGGAAAGTTCGTCGAAGGATGCCCCGTGAGATGCCACGACCGCCTCGATTGTCTCCAGGCGGAAGGCGAACTGGTCGACCACCGATGAGAAGGCGGCGAGGGCGTCCGGGTCATGGCGGACCGTCTCTCTCCACGCTTCCGTGCCGTCGGAATACCATGCGATCTTGGTGCTGGTGGAACCGGGATTGATTGCAAGGATCTGAAAGGCCATGGTTCGTTCCTCCCCTTTGTACTGCGGATCCTGTCTATAGTTTTCTGATTCCGTGTGTCGAAACTGAACATATTATACAGTATATCCTTTTTTCGGGACACTTACGGAAGGAAAAGACGGTAGCTCCCCCCGTCGAAGGAAAACCCCTCCTCAATGACGGCAATGCAGAGGTCCACCGCCTCAGGGTCGAACCAGGCTCCCCGGCGGGACCGAATTTCGTCAAGAGCGGCGCCGATTCCCAATCCGGGCCGGTAGGGCCTGTCGGAGGTCATTGCCTCCACAACGTCGGCCACGGAGAGGAAGCGGGCCTCCCGGCCGATGGCGTCCCCCCTGAGCCCCTTCGGGTATCCCGACCCGTCAAGGCGTTCGTGGTGCTGGACCACGATCTCCGCAAGGGGCCAGGGCAGATCGACGGAGGAGAGAATGTCCCACCCGTAGGCCGCATGATTCCGGATGATGGCGAACTCGATGTCGGTGAGCTTCCCAGGCTTGGAGAGGATGGCCGAGGGAATGGCGATCTTCCCCAGGTCATGGACGAGCCCGGCGTAGTACACCCTCTCCTGGAACGCCTCGTCGCATCCTCCCTTTTGTGCCATGGCCCTCGCCAGGCCGGCCACGTTGACCTGGTGCCCTACCGTGTAGGGATCCTTCATGGCAAGGGCGTGGCCGAGAATCTCCACGATGCCCCTGGAGGCGCCGTCGAGCACCCTGCCGTTTTCCTCCATCAGGCGCAGCCGCTCTTCCCGGTGGAAAGCGCTTCCGACGAGGTCGCAGTACATGACCGGAAGAGCATCGTCACCATGGGACAATTCCGTACGGCCCGGCCGGAGGATCAGGAATCCCTTCACCGCTCCCCCGGAATAGACGGGCCGGATGTGCAGAGGAGCTCCCCAGACCCGCAGAAACTCTCCGGCGAAGGGTGGAAGAGGGGCGTCGCCCGATCCGGAATCGTCAAGAACCAGCCCGCCTTTTTCCCGAAGATGCAGGGCCGCATTTTTGAAGGAGTCCTGAGAAATTCCTGAAGAATATTCCGGCGGCGACAGAGTTTCCGCCTTTCCTCCCGAGAGGGAGAATTCCCGGACGGGAAGACCGTCGCCGTCAGTCTCCACCAGGCATCCCCGAGAGACTCCGAGAAAGGCCGCGAGCTCCTCCAGGGACGGGGGAACGCCTCCCCGGACACCCTCCTCGAGGAGCCTGGCGGAAACGGAGGATATGAGGGCTTCCCTCTGCAGGTTCCTCAGCATCTCGTCCTCGGACTTTTTCCGCTCCGAAATATCCCGGTAGATGGCGAAGCCCGTAAAGGTTTCATTCCTCGTAGGGAAAGCCACCCCCACGTATTCCACGGGGACCAGACTGCCGTTCTTCCTGCGCCGGCAGGATTCACCGGTGACGGTCGCGCCGGCAAACACCCTGGAGGAGTTATTTTCCGCCTCGGCTTTTATCCCCGGGAAATCCGCCACCACGGAGTCCAGGTTCCTGCCGGCCACCTCGTCGGGGGTGTACCCGAAGAGCCTAGTGAAACCGCTGTTCACCGTCACGATGTTGTTGGCCCCGTCGAAGACCGCGTAGGCCTCCGGGGCATTGCGGAAGAGTCCTTCCCACTGGGCCGTCTTCAGCTCAAGGTCCTGTTCCGCTGCCTTCTTGAGCCGCTCATTCACGAACAGGGCGAGGAGGTAGACCATGGCGGCCGAGACAACAAGAGCGTTGGCGAGAATAAGTTTCCAGTGCCTGTAGAGAAACGTCTCGGGTTCGGACAGGAGAACCGATCCTGCGGGAATGTCGAACCGGGAGATACCGAACCGGACCATCTCCCCGTAGTTGAATACAGGAATCAGGTGCCGGTCCGTCACGGGAGGAATCTCCGAAGGGGACGTTCCCTGCAGGATGCGGACAGCCATTTCCGCGGCCAGGGCGCCGTGGTGTTCAGCGACAAGGACGCTTCCGCCCAGGGCTCCCCCCTCCACCATCATGGACCAGAGGCCGAAGACCGGGAAGGGACCGGCGCTTTTCACGATGGCGACACTTCTGGCCGGTGAATAGTATTCACCGGCGTCATCCTGGAAATACACCAGCAGCAACACCGCCGTGTCCGGAGGAAGCATGGAGAGTTCATCCCGGAGTTCCTCGCCGGAAAGGCCGAAGAGGTCCACGACCTTCAGGCGGTCGAGAAAGGGAGCCATGGCTTTCCGGGCCAGGCTGACGGCCCCCATGCCGGAGATGGAAAGGTCGCTTACCAGGGCGAGGTTCCTGGTCTGCGGAAAGAGCCGGAGGATCAGCTCCACCGTTCCGGGGATGTCCATCTCCTCGAAGACGCCCGTAACCTGGGCATCGCCCCCGGAATCGATAAAACCCGGGGTGTTCAGGCCGCAGAATACGATGGGGACGCCGGGAAAGAGCTCCCTGCCGTGGCGGAGCAAAAAGACGAGAGCATCGTCGTCGGAGCAGAGAAGAATGTCGGGGCGTTTCCCGGCGTACTTGGTCCGGAAATACTCCCCGAAGGCCACCGTCGTCCGGACCGACATTGTGCGCTTCGTGTCCATGTATTCCACGTCCAGGTTGACCCTCAGGCCGCGGGCGGCAAACGTCGAACGGATGCCCTCCGTTATGCCGTCGGTCCAGGGAAAGCCGCTGTGGTAGGAATTCAGAAGAAGGGCGGAATAGGACATCCCGCTCCCGGAGGCGCACCGGGGAAGCACAAGGAGAAAGAACGCCAGAACCGTGATTGCCAGGTAGGTACACACCGTCCTCTTCATCGCCCCCCCCCTTTCTCCGCCCCGGGAAAAAGCCCGTGCATATTTTCTATAATACCCTTATACTGCAAAGGTTCCAAGACCGATTTTTTCGAGGTGATCGTTCATGTCTCTCTGCTATATCAACGGGACCTTCCAGCCGCTTGAGAAGGCGTCCCTTCCCGTTTCCGACTACATTATCCTCAGGGGGGTGGGGGTCTTTGAATCCATCTGCACCTTCCACCGGCGCCCCCTGATGCTGACCCCCCATCTGGATCGGCTCGTCCGGTCTGCGGAAAGCGCCTCCATCGCCCTCCCCCTTCCGGCGGACGACATCAAGGACATCATCCGCGAGGGCATTTCCCGAATGAAGGAGGACTGCCTGGTCCGGCCCTATATCACAGGCGGAGACATCTTCCACGAGGGAGGCTTTCCGGCGTCGCGGCTCTTCGTCCTTTTTGAAAAGGTCCGGAAACCCTCGCCGGAAGTGTACGACAAGGGAGTGCTTCTGCTGCCCGTGGATGGGGGGAGACACATTCCCGGGGTCAAGAGCGTCGATTACATGTTCGCCTACACGGGGTACGGCAAGCGCCACGACGTCTACGAAATTCTCTACTGCCCCGAGGGAGAGATCACCGAGGCGGCCCACAGCACCTTCTTCCTCTACAAGAGCGGAACGCTGATCACGGCCCCCCTGTCGAGGGTGCTCAAGGGAACCACCAGGGACATCATCCTGCAGCTGGCCCGGGAAAAGGGCATGAAGGTCGAGGAGCGGTGCCCCCTGCTCTCCGAGCTTCCGGAAGCAAACGAGGCCTTCATCACCGGATCGGTGAAGGAAGTGGTACCCGTGGTGCAGATCGGCGACCAAGTGGTGGGCTCAGGGAAACCCGGCCCGGTCACCAGGATGCTCCACCACACCTTCCTGGAGGAAATCATCCGCTGGCTGGAATAAGCAGGTGAAGAAACACCGTCACGGCCAAAAGATCCGCGCTTCCGCCGGGACTGAGATTGCGCCGCGTGAAGAGGCCGTTCATTTTCTGGACGGCTTCTTTCCCTTCTTTCGACGACATGCCGCCGAGTTTCACCGCCTTTTCAGCTTCTTTCCGCACGGTCCGCTCCCCTTCCCGGCCGCCCCTTGAGAGGATGTTCGTGTCTTCCACCACGGTCATGAGGGCAAGCAACCCGTCCACCATGGCATCGTTCAGGGAAAGCCCCTTCGACAGGGATGAGCGGAGAGCGGGAAGGGCCGTTCCGGTCACCGAGGGGAAGCCTCTTTCCGCCTCGCCCCGGATGCCCGTTACCCCATCGCTCAGGAAGAGCCGCTCCCCCGCCGTAAGAGGGCGCCCGCCCGGCGTTCCCTTCAGGAAGGCGAAATCCCGCTCCGTGATGCCCCGGACGATGGCAGCTCCCCGGGAAGCGCATGCCTCCGGCGAAAGGGGGATTCCTTCCGAGGCGAGCATGCCCGCCGACGCACAGAGAACCCCCAGGGAAAAAATCAGCCCCTTGTGGGTATTGATGCCCCCTGTGGCGGAAAACATCTTCCGCTCCGCCCGAAGGCCTTCCTCCCGCAGGGAGGAGAGAAGTCCCGCGGGGTCATCCCCGCGGAAACGGGCGCCCAGGCGGGCGAACCGCTCCCATTCGGAGGCAAGGGCCGCCGCGGACGCGAGAAAGGTAAAGTAATCCATGTCCCCGTGGGCTCCCCTGGACAGGGGGTCCACGAGCCCCGGCTTGGGAGAGGCGGCCGTTTCGAACAGGACTGCCTTCCGTGCCGTCTCCGCTGTGAACGAAACGGGCTCTTCTCCCGGGACGCCGCCGGGAAAGGAGAGAATACGCTCCACCGAGGCGCGGATTTCCTCAGTATTGTGGGTCCTGCCCGCAACGCATTCCGCGGCCCTGCGCCCGCAGACGAGGCACCGTCTCGGGGGCAGGGCCAGGCTCTCCCGCCCGACCTCCCCGGAGAGAGAATCCATGACGTCACCGTCGGCCAGGCAGCCCCTCGGGTGCTCCTCCTCGAAGACCACCGCGGCCCTCTTTACCGCCGCCGCGCCGCCCCGGACCGAGCAGAGGCCCTCGGGTCCGTCGGCCCGAACTGCAAAAGCCGTCGATTCCACGGAAAATCCCCGGCTGCCGAGATGAAACACCAGGTCCCTGAAAAGCCCCTCCGCGTCCCGGTCGAATTCGCCCCCCAACCGCAGGGCGGCAGGCATCCTGAGGGTGAAGGAAAGGACAGACCATCCCGCCGGGAGGGTCGCCGCAAGGGCCCTCCTCCTGTTCCAGCGACCCTCCCGGGCATCGAGGACGGAGCTGTTCATGCCTTTCCGGCAGCCCTCTCGATGGCCGTCTCGAGCCGGGCCCGGAGAGTGCACTCCAGGGCTCCCCTGTCCTGAATTCTCACGGCAGCCCCCTCAAGGCCCGAGGAGGCGATAACTTCCTCCGCCACCGAGCGGATCCGCCCGCCGAACTGCCTGAACACGATGCTCTCCACAGAGAGGGTGTTTTCCTCCCCCCCCGCAGGAATCACCGTCACCAGCACGTCGCTTGATTCGAGAGACCCGGCTGCCGCGTCCTTCACTGCCTTCATGATTCATTCTCCCTTCGGGGCCATGGGCCCGTGTTCTGTCTAGTGCCGTGAACCGCTCGTCCGTATCTTCTCAAGAACGGGAGCGGCCTCTTCTGATTTCAGCCATTCCGCCGTCGTCTTCGGGACAAGGGCCGTCGCCTCGCCGAGCCGCCCCTCCCGGATAAGCTCCCTGACCAGGGACGCGCTCACCGGCCGGCCGTCCCTTTCGAACCGGGGAATCTCCCGGACTTCCACGGGAGGGCAATCTTCCCCCCCGACCGGGAGAATCCGTTTCATCCGGTCATTGTAGACGGACGTCACCGGGCAGTAGGGTTCCGTTCCCACGTAGCGTATGGCTATGCCGAGGGTGGGGGCCACGTGCCGCCGGAACATCTCCAGGTCGAGAGCGGCATAGAGCTCGGTGATTTTCCGGGGATCGCCGCCGGCGGGAACCCTGGTGAAATAGGCCGGAAAGGTGGCCGAGGAGATGACGTAGGGGCCTCCGGGCAGCACCGTCACGTTCTCCAGGTCCGCCGTCCCCTCACGGACAAGGCGCAGCCTGACGTCGAAGGGAAAGAGAGACCGGTCTTCCTGGACCACCAGGACGTACAGCCAGGGGCTCACCCCTGCGGCGTACTCGAGAAGTCTCCGGTGCCCAAGGGTGAAAGGATTGCAGTTCACCACCGCGGCCCCGGCCCGGGCAGGCTTCCCTTCGGCAATCTTCGCCGTCCTGGCCTTCCAGCCTTCTATCCCCTCGGCTCCCCATTCCAGCAGGGCCGCCCCCAGGCCGGATTCTTCCACCGCCGCCGTGGCGAGGAGAGAAAACCCAAGCTCCTGGAATATCCGGGCCTCCTGGGGCTTGGAGTAGAGGAAAACCTTCCTCATTCCCCGCTCCACGGCCTTTTTGAGCAGGGCCGATGTCACCGCCGCAGCGGCCCCCTCGCCCTCCATTTCCCTGGCGACGGCGATGCCCTGGAGAATGTTCCCCACCAGCGCCCCCGCGGCGACCAGCCGGTCGCCCTGGAAAAGGCCGAGGACAAGGTCCTCGCCTTCCGGCACCGCAAGATCCCGGGAGGCGAGCAGGGCGGCCCGTTCCTCCAGGTCCCTCTTCGTTTCAAGCATTCGTTCCTCCAGCCCGAACAGGGCCTTCACCCCCTTTCCGGACAGCCTCAGCAGGCGGCCCGGCACGCATTTGCCCCAGAACCGGCTTGCCGCGTGTCCTGAAAAATATACCAAAAAACGGGAATCATACCACTTTACACTTTTCCTTTCCGGGGATATTATACGATATGGATACTGGATCTAGGATCCAAATTTTATCGGAAAAGACAAAAATCTTTTTTCCGGAGGAACGACAATGCCCCTGCTGAAAAACGTTCCCGATCTCCGTACCAAGCCTATGAGGGACGTCATTTACGAACACCTCCGCAAGGCCATCGTCCTCGGTGATCTCAAGGCCGAATCCACCTTCACCGACGGTGAGATCGCGGAGGAGTTCGGCGTCAGCCGCACCCCGGTCCGGGAGGCCGTACAGAAGCTCGAGGCCGACGGCTATATCGAGCGGGTCCCCATGAAAGGGAACAGGGTCTGCGGCGTCTCCCCTTACGAACTTGCCCATGCCATGGCCATCCGGAAGGCACTGGAAACACTGGCCGTCCGCTACGCCGCCCTCCGGATCACACCCGAGGAACTCCACCGCCTTGAGGAACTGCTGGCCGAGGCGGACATCGTCTTCACCCAGTTCACCGGAGACGAACTTCTTGAGCGGTTTTTCCCCATTGTAAAAAACTTCAACCATACCCTCTTCGAGGCGTGCAAATCCACCAGTCTCTCGGCCCTCATCTGGGCCCAGCGGGAGATTTTTGACCGCTACCGGGTCATGAGAATCATCCTGCCCAACAGAATCCACAAAAGCCTTTCCCGCCGGAAGGACATCTACTGTGCCCTCCGGGACGGCGACCCTGACCGGGCCTGTGCCGTCTGGACGGATCACCTGAACGAATCCTTCACTATCTGGAGGGACAAGTCGGGATACGGAAAGGAACTTGAAGGTTTCACCTTCTTTTAGGGCTTTTCCCGCGCACCGCGGTGCGCGGAGACGCATCATCATATTTTAAAGGGGGAAACAGAGGAATGAAAAAGTTGTTCGCAGTTCTTATGCTCATCGCGCTGTTCGCGACCGCAGGGGCGGCTTCGGCGGAGTGGAAGCCCTCCCGGACCATCGAACTCATCGCCCCGGCCAACCCCGGCGGGGGATGGGACATGCTCTGCCGCACCGTGCAGAAGGCCCTGACCGACGAGAACCTGGTCGAGAAAAACGTCATCGTTGTCAACAAGCCCGGCGGAGGCGGCGCCACGGGATGGAACTACCTGAAGGGCAAGAAGGGGCAGGGCGAGTACCTCGCCGCCACCTCCACCCTCATCATGCTCAACAACCTCCTCGGCAAGAGCGAACTGACCTACCATGACTTCACCCCTATCGCCGCCCTGCAGACCGAATGGATCTCCGTGGCCGTGGAACAGGATTCTCCCTGGAAGACCGTGAAGGACCTCTTCGAGGCCATCAAGGCCGACCCCTCCTCAGTTCCCGTGGGCGTGGGACCCACCCTCGGCAACAATGACCACCTTGTCTTCCTTGAACTCGCCAAGGCCAACGGAGTCGATCCCGCAAGCATCAAGTTCATAGTCTATCCCGGCGCCGGCGGAGAAATTGTGCCCGCCCTTCTCGGCGGCCACGTGAAGGCGACGGTCATCGGCCTCGCCGAGGTTCTCGAGCAGCACAAGGCGGGCAAAATGAGGGTCATCGGCGTCAGCTCCGAGAAAACCCTCGCCGACATCCTTCCCGGTGTTCCGAGCTTCAAGGAGCAGGGAGTGGACGTGGTATTCCCCCACTGGAGGGGCATCATCGGCGCCCCCGGCCTTACCGAGGACCAGGTGAAATACTGGGACGACGTATTCTCGAAGATGGTGGAGACCGAGACGTGGAAAACCCTCCTCAAGAACCTCGGCTGGGACAATTTCTACCAGAATTCCGCGGAGCACAAGGCATTCCTCGAGAAGCGCACCAAGGAATTCGACGAACTCCTCACGCAGGTCGGCCTGAAGAAGTAGCCGAACCGGACAATCCCGGCGGAAGGGGCGTTTCTCCGGCCTCTTCCGCCCCTTTTCTTTTGTGAGATTTCTGGAGACGGAGGGAGCTCAATGAGCAAAAATTTTACCAGCGGCTTGATTTCCATCATCCTGGGAGCCATATATTTCTACACCGCCATGCAGTTTCCCGAGGTCCAGGCTGGAGACAACACGGGGCCGAAACTCTTCCCCTTGATCGTCGGAGCTGTGGCCGTGATCGCCGGCATCCTGCTCTGCATCACCGACAGGATGTCTGGAAAATCTGAGCCCGTGGCCTGGAATTTCATATCGGACCGGGCCGTCTGGCTCAAAATTCTCGTCACCATGGTCCTCGGCGTTGTCTACGGGATGGTCCTCGATACCTGGGGCTACCTGCTTGCCACAACGGCCTTCATGTTCTTCGCGACCATGATGATCAACCGGGGGCGGTTCGTCCAGAACGTCCTCATCTCCGTCCTGTTTCCAACGGTCACCTACGGAGCCTTCGCCATAGCCCTCCAGCTGAGCCTGCCCCGGGGGATCATAGAGAACATGCTTCCCTTCTAGGAGGAAGAACATCATGGACGTCATTTTCGATAATCTCGCCATAGGGTTCGCCACGGCCATAACGGCCACCAACATTATGTGGGTCTTCATCGGCGGCCTGCTGGGCACCATCATGGGCATGCTGCCCGGCCTCGGGCCCGCCACGGGGGTGGCCATCCTCATCCCCATCACCTACGGGATGAACCCGTCCACGGCCCTCATCACCATGTGCGCCGTCTACTACGGTGCCATGTTCGGCGGCTCCAGGGCTTCCATCATGATCAACACCCCCGGTGACGCGTCGGCCATCGTGTCGTGCTTCGACGGCTATCCCATGACGAAAAACGGCGAAGCCGGAGCGGCCCTGGCCATCTCCGCCATCGCGTCCTTCATAGGGGGTACCGTCGGCATGGTCTTCCTCGTCTTCCTGACGGGTCCCATCGCCGCCGCCGCACTGAAGTTCGGCCCCGCCGAAATGTTCTCCCTCATGCTCTTCGCCCTCGTGGCCACCATCACCCTTGCCGAGGGAAGCCTGCTCAAGGGCATCATCGCCATGTGCATCGGCTTCATGCTTTCCACCATCGGCATCGACCCCCTCACGGGCATCATCCGCTTCACCTTCGGCGTGGAGGAACTACAGGACGGCATCGACTTCCTCGTGGTCATGATCGGGGTGTACGCCATTTGCGAGGTCTTCAAGAACTATAAAAACCTCGACACCAGATACACCCTCGACTCCCGCAGCATAGGCAAGGTCTGGGTGAGCTGGGCCCAGTTCAAAAAATGCATTATGCCCATGCTCCGCAGCTCTCCCCTTGGATTCTTCGTGGGCGTTCTCCCGGGAATGGGGGCGAGCATCGCCACCTTCATGTCCTACGCCATGGAGAAGAACCTGAGCAAGACCCCTGAAAAGTTCGGCAAGGGAGCCATCGAGGGTCTCGCCGCCCCCGAGGCGGCGAACAACTCCTGCGCCGCCGGCGCCATGGTCCCCCTGCTCACGCTCGGCATTCCGGGATCGGGTACCACGGCGGTCATGCTCGGCGCCCTCATGATGCTCGGCGTCAGACCCGGGCCCATCCTTTTCTCCCAGTATCCCGAGATCGCCTGGGGCGTCATCGCGTCCATCCTCGTGGGGAACATCATGCTCGTCATCATCAACCTGCCCCTGGCCATCCCCCTGGTGCAGCTCCTCAAAATCCCCCAGAGGATCATGCTGCCCCTGATTCTCGGCATGGGCTTCATGGGAACCTACTTTCTGAACTACAGCGCCTTCGACTTCATCCTCGTCATGGGCTTTGCCCTCGGAGGGTACATTTTCTCCAAGCTGGAGATTCCCCTGCCGCCCCTGGTGCTCGCCCTCATTTTGGGAGGCACCACGGAGCAGTCCTTCAGGAACTCCATGTCCCTCTCCGACGGGTCGCTGGCCATCTTCTTCCGGAAGCCCATCTCCGTGACCCTCATCGTCCTCGCCGCCGTCTCCCTGGTCTATTCGCTCCTGAAGAGGAGGAAGTATTCATCATGAACCGAATTGACGGCCGGCCCCGGCGGTCGCTGCTCTACATCCCGGGGAACAACCCCGGAATGATCCAGAACTGCGCCATCTACGGATCGGACGGAGTCCTCCTTGACCTGGAGGACTCCATCTCCGTCACCGAAAAGGACGCCGCCCGGAAACTGGTGAAACATGCCCTGAAAACCCTGGATTTCGGCTCCGTGGAACGGGTGGTGCGGATCAACGGCCGGGACACGCCCTTCTTTGAACGGGACCTCGAGGAAATCATCCCGGCGAGGCCGGATGCCGTCCGCATACCCAAGATCGACTCCCCCGACGACATCCGGGCCGCGGACGACATCATCACCCGCCTTGAAGAAGAGAACGGCATGGAACGAGGATTCGTAAGAATCCACGCCATGCTCGAGACCGCCCGGGCCATCGTGAACGCATCCGCCATAGCGTCGTCGTCTCCCCGCATCCTGGGACTCACCATCGGAGGCCAGGACCTGGCTGCCGACCTCGGCATCAAAATAACCAAGGAAGGCCTGGAGATGCTCTATGCCCGGAGCGCCGTGGTCCTGGCGGCGAAGGCTGCCGGCCTTCTCGCTTTCGACACGGTCTACACCGACATCGACGACCTAGAGGGACTCCGCGAACAGGCAGCCATGAGCGTCGCCCTCGGGTTTTCCGGCAAGGCGGCCGTCCATCCGTCCCAGATCGCCGTCATCCACGAGGCCTTCCGCCCCGAAGAAAAGGACGTGCGGAAGGCGGAGCGGATCGTCAGGGGAGCCCGGGAGGCGGAGGAACGGGGACTGGGAGTGGTGGCCGTGGACGGTCGCATGGTGGACGCCCCCGTGGTGGCCCAGGCGCGAAGAACCCTGGAACTTGCCCGACTCGCGGGAATGGAGGTGGAGACCGAATGAAAATTGAAACCGTGAAGAACACCATCGGCAGGGAGGTGCCTGTCCTCGTTCCCGGCCTCGGGGAATTCACCCCCTTTGCGGGCCCCTATGCCAGGCTCGGCGGGGACTATACATGGACGCCCCGTCTCTTCCCCAGGAAGGTGCCCGCCCCGTCCACGGACAAGGTCGCCGAAAGCCTCGAAGAAGCCGTCCGCCGCTCGGGCCTGGCGAGCGGCATGACCATCTCCTTCCATCATCACATGAGGAACGGAGACTCCCTGGTCTGCCAGGTTCTGTTTCTTCTTGAAAAGATGGGCATCCGGAACATCACCCTCGCGCCAAGCTCCCTGGGCGACTGCCACGACTGCGTGGCCGAGATGGTCCGGAAGGGCGTGGTCACACGGCTGAACACCTCGGGCGTCCGGGGCGAGGTGGGCCGGGCCGTCTCCGGCGGCATGTTCGAAGTGCCTGTGATGATCCGGAGCCACGGAGGTCGGGCCCGGGCCATCGAGGAAGGCAGCCTGCACATTCACGTGGCCTTCCTCGCCGCCCCGGCGTGCGACAGGCTCGGCAACTTCACCGGCTCCTCGGGAAAAACCGCCTGCGGCTCCATGGGCTACGCCATGGTGGACGCCCGGTACGCCGACCATGTCATCGCCGTGACGGACAACCTCGTCGATTACCCTCTCGCACCGCGGATCTCCGTGCCCCAGTACCTGGTGGACCAGGTAGCCGTAGTGGACTCCATCGGCGACCCGTCGAAGATCGCCAGCGGCGCAGCCCGGGTCACCCGGGACCCGGTGCAGCTCCGCATCGCCGAGCTCGCCTTCGGCCTCATTCGAGCGTCGGGGATGCTGAAGAACGGCTGTTCCTTCCAGACGGGAGGAGGCGGCCCGAGCCTTGCCGTTGCGCGGTACGTGAAGGAGTACATGAAAGAGAAGGCCGTCCGGGGAAGCTACTGCATAGGCGGCATTACCGGCTACATGGCCGACATGCTCCGGGAGGGCCTCTTCACCGCCCTTTTCGACGTGCAGAGCTTCGACGCCGCGGTGACCACATCGATGGCGGGCAACCCCTACCACATGGAAGTGGATGTCTCCTGCTACGCCAACCCCTTCAACAAGGGCTGCCTGGTGAACGACCTGGACGTGGTGGTCCTGGCGGCCCTGGACGTGGACACCGACTTCAACGTGGACGTCCTCACGGGACACGACGGCATCCTCCGTGGAGCCTCGGGAGGACACTCCGACACGGCGGCGGGGGCCAAGCTCTCCGTCATCACCATCCCTTCCATGCGGAACGGCGTGCCGTCGATCCGGGAGCGGGTCCAGACCGTGGTCACCCCGGGGGAGACCGTGGATGCCATCGTCACCGAGCGGGGCATCGCAATCAATCCCCGGAGGGAGGACCTCCGGAAGGCCGCCCTGGACGCAGGCCTTCCGGTGAAGGACATCCGGCAGCTCAAGGCGGAGATCGAAAAGATCACGGGTATCCCCGACGAGGTGCGGTTCTCCGACGAGATCGTGGGGCTCGTGGAATACCGGGACGGCACCATCATCGACACTATCCGGAAGGTCCTGTAAGCCCGGAACTCTTTGAAGCGAACGAGCCCGCCCCTTTTGACCGGGGCGGGCTCGTTGTTATCCGCAATGAGCATTAAAAATCGCACCTGATTGCTGCCGGCGGCGAGAAGTGTTACCGGCGCTCGCTGATCCGGCATTTTTACGGTACCGCCTTCACCATACCCCCGTCGGCGAGGATGGTCTGCCCGGT
>NZ_JAESIH010000061.1:73636-75698 GCF_016756745.1 Aminivibrio sp. | reverse complement strand
GACCGGGAGGGATTCCGCTCCCTGTTGGAGAAGATGCGGTCTTCGGCCACCATCCCCTATACTCTCTCGAATGCCCTCGAGGGTTTTTTCACCGCCCAGGGGTTGGGGAACGAGAGTGAACGGCTGGCGCTGGCGGGAAATGTACTTCTTGCCTTCACAAAGGGAAAGATCAGGAACAGCCGGAGGCTCTCCGTCGCTCCCACGGGCTCCATTTCCATGCTCATCGACACAAGCGCCGGCATCGAACCGAATTTCGCCTGGAGCTGGACCCGGCGTATCGCCAGGGCCGATGGCGAGGGGCAGGAAACGAGGGAGTTCTGCCACAGGCTCCTTTCACCTGCCCAGGTGGACGAGCTGCACGAAAAGGGAGGGCTGTCCGATCCGGTCTTCGTGACGGCCTACGACATTCCTCCCGACGAGCACGTGGAGGTGACGGGCATCTTTGCCAGGGTTGTGGACAGCGGCATCAGCAAGACGGTGAACCTTCCCTCCGACGCCACGGTGGACGAGGTGAAGCAGATCTACCGCAGGTGCTACGCCATGGGGGCCAAGGGCATCACCATCTACAGGGACGGCTCCCGGTCGTTCCAGCCCATCGAGACGGCGAAAAAGCCGGAGGAGCCTGTGTCCCGCACGAGCCGTGTGAAGGAACGCCCGGGCCTCGTGGTCTTCGGAAAGACCATCAAGGAGCAGACCCCCTGGGGCAGCATCTACGTGACCCTGAATTTCGACGGAACGGAGCCTTTCGAAGTCTTCGCCACCATCGGAAAGAGCGGTTCCGAGCTGAAGGCCATGACGGAGGCCCTTTCGAGAGCCATCTCCATCGGCCTCCGGAGCGGAGGGAAGCTGGAGGATTTCATCGCTACGCTGAAGGGGCTCTCCGGCAAGGAGTACTGGCTGTTTGAGTTCGACGACAAGCACGTCGCCCGGTCCATTCCGGACGCCATCGCCGTCCTGCTGGAAAAGCTGATCGGGAAGGACGGGGGCGTTCACGGTGCCGGCGGCGGCGTTGCCTGCCCGGAGTGCGGGGCGCCCATGGAAATGATCTCCGGCTGCGAATACTGCTTCAGTTGCGGATATTCACCCTGCAAGTAGGGTACGTACAAAGAGAGGGGGGGCGGGGAGAAACACTCCCCGCCCCCCCCTCTCTTTCTTACTGTCTCAGCCTTCCAGTTTGAGCTTCGTTCCGAGCCCGAGGTCGGCAAGCTCCCTGTTTCTCGTCTCCTCGGCCTTCATGGTTTCTTCCGTCCGTTTCTCTTCGCGCATATCGTACATTTTCCGTTCGTCCCGCACCGGCTGCGGAGCTTGTGTTTCCCTGTTCCGCGGAAAAGGGACCTGATACTCCTCCCTGGTTATTTTCATCGGACTCTCTCCTTTTTCTCCCGTGGGGTTATCCTGTCTAAACGACCATGTCGAAGAGGAACCCCAGAATTTCGTTTCTTTTGGCGATGAGCCGTACTATTTCGTCGGGAGGTATTTTGCGGATGATCTTTTCCTCGTCGTTGCTCTCTTTGACAATCACCTGAACAATGTCGGCGTCTTCCTGGATGGTGAACTGGAGGTAGCGGCTGTGCATGGCGGCCCTTACCTGGAAGTTATCGAGGACGCGCTCCAATGTCCGGTCGCCCCGAAAGGCGCTCAAGCGGGCCTGTCCGTCGGAGAAGGAACTCTGTTCGGTATATCTTTGCTCAGGGTACCGCGGGTCGAGATACGATTTTCCTGGTCTGTTGGTCCCAATCAGCGACAGGGCTGACATATCGGAAACCATACCGTCCACCTCCGTCATCCCATTCCTGTTGAAAATATACAGCCCCGACAAGAATAAGTCAAACGATTCCATTTTCTCGATTCCATTTTCTCCCGGCACCCTTGGAAGTGTCCCGATCCTCGTGGGTAGGCGGAATATTTTCTGTTGACAGGAGGAAATGGTAGCGTATAATTCCTCTGTTAGTATTGTGTCTTTAACTTTGAAAACTGAAGCTCTTATCAAGAGAGGTGGAGGGACTGGCCCGATGAAGCCCGGCAACCTGCCTGAAAAGGTATGGTGCCAATACCAGCAGCC